>DASXNO010000052.1:0-3515 GCA_036495025.1 Actinomycetota bacterium
GCGAACTCCACGATGATGGCGTGCAGGGCCCCGGCGATCGGGATCGCCAGCAGCGCCCCCGGGATGCCCATGAGGGTCGACCCCGCGAGCACGGCGACCAGCACCAGCAGGGCATTGAGCTGCACCGCGCGCCCGACGGCCAGCGGGTAGAGCACGTGGTTCTTCACCTGCTGGTAGCCGAACATGACCGCCACCACGACGATGCCGGCCACCACCGAATGGGCGAAGGAGAACAGCGCCGCCGGCACGATGCCAATGAGGCCCCCGACGATCGGCAGGACGTCGACGACCCCCGCCCACACCGCCAGCGACGACACGAACGGCACGCCCATCATGGCGAGGGCGAGGGCCGTCACAATCCCGTTGAGGATGCCCAGCGCCACCACGCCGATCGTGTAGCCGCTGACCACCCGGGCGGTGGTCTGGCCGATCGCCCGGATCGACTCCTTCCTCTCGGGGGGCACCCCCGCCATGAAGGCCCCGACGAGGGCTGGCCCCTCGACCAGCATGAAGATGGCGAGGATGATGACGATCGCCACCTGGAACGCCGTCGTGGCGGCCCGCTGCAGCACCCCGACGACCGCGACCGGGAGCTTGGAGAGGGACCGGGAGACCGCAGGGAGGGCCTTCCGGAGCTGGTTCTCGAGGTGGAGGCGCTTGGCGAAGGCGCCCACCGGCCCCTTGCCCTCCTGGGCCTGCCTGAGGTACTGCGGCGCCTGCTTGGCGAACTTGACCCCCTGGGTGGTGATCGGAGCCGCCACGGCAGCACCGATCCCGACGAAGATCAGGAAGAAGGCGGCGGTGACGGCGAGGATGGCAGGACCTCGCCCCATCCCGATCCGCTCCAGCCTGATGACCACCGGGTTGAGGACCAGCGCGATGAAGGCGGCAAGGACGAGGTCGAAGACCACCGAGTGCAGGCGGTACAGGAGCCCGAGGCTGGCGACGCTCCCGATCGTGAGCCAGATCGCCGCGAGGATCACGCGGTAGGGAACCCGGCTCCGGCGTCGGGGAGCCGGGGTGGTTTCGATCGTCATCGGTCGTCCCGCGCGTTACCCGCGGGGCACCAGACCCTACCCACGGCTCCCTCCCGACAATCGGACGGTTTCACCCTACCCGTTGTCGGCGTCAAGCCGGCATGGTGCTCTGGCGGTTCTCCTCAGGGTGAGCAACAGGTCCAAGAACATAGATCAATCTAGACAATGGTATGCAGGCAGGCGATTCGGCCGCAATGGTGGCAAGGATGTTGATCGCCCAGCGAACACTTTTCCGACCGCATCGAGGCCACTTGCAAACACGTGTTCGATCATTTACGATGGAGGCCGCTCCTTGAGAACTGAAGACAAGCGGTTGGGTGGGGAAGTCCCGTCCGTAAGAGCTTCAACGACGAAGGGGGATTGCCGCCCGGCGAGAGCCAAGCCGGGGGGAACGAGTTGCGGGCAACAGAGTCGCGGGGAGTGCCCCCGAGACGAAACGGACGTGGAGGGGAGAGGTTGCAGGCCCACTCGGCCGGTGCTCCCCGACGAAGCGTCAAGCTGGCGGCCCCTCAGGGCACAAGTCCAGCAGCGCCTCCTGGCAACGGGAGGCTGCCTGAAACGATTTGCATAAGTTTCGGGCAACGGTGAGCGGTCGCGTGGCAGACGGGACAGGCGGCGCGGTAACCGAACGGGAACACCTGCACCCGCATCCTGCGGCCGCAGCGGGGGCAGAGCCGGGGAGGGTCGAGCTCGCAGCGCCGGTGGTCGGCGCCGGCCAGGGGGCGGCCGCAGGAGCTGCATCGGGGTTCGGGACCTCGTGTGCCGGCATCGTCGCCGGGATGCTCAGTCATGCCGGCGCACGGGCATGCCCAGGTCGGCGAGCATGCGCAGGTCGTCTTCAGGGGCACGCCCGAGCGTCGTCAGGTAGTTGCCGACGATAAGGGCGTTCGCCCCGGCCAGCATGCCGAGGGCCTGGAGGTCGCGCAGGATTAGCTCCCGGCCGCCCGCGGGCCGGATCACGGCGTCGGGCATGACGAGCCGGAAGAGGGCGATGGTCTTGACCGCCTCCAGGGGAGCCACCAGCGGACGCTCCTGCAGCGGCGTCCCCGGCCGGGGGTTGAGGAAGTTGACCGGCACCTCCCGGGGGCCGAGCTCGGCCAGCTCGAAGGCGAGCTCGACGCGCTGGCGGGCCGACTCACCCATGCCGACGATGCCGCCCGAGCACAGCTCCATGCCCACCTCGCCCACCAGCCGGCAGGTCTCGTGACGCTCCTCCCAGGTATGCGTGCTGCAGATGGAGGGGAAGAAGGAGCGGGCGGCCTCGAGGTTGTGGTTGTAGCGGTGGATCCCCGCGGCGGCGAGGGTTGCCGCCTGGTGTCTCGTGAGGATGCCGAGCGAGCACGCCACGCGCAGGGAGGTCGACGCGTGGAGGGCCCCGACGGCTGCCAGGACCTGGTCCATGATCCGGTCGTCGGGACCGCGCACCGCGAGCACGATGCAGAACTCGGTCGAGCCGATCGCCTCCGCTGCCCGGGCGGCGTCGACCAGCTCCTCGAGGTCGATGAACGGCTCGGGTCGCAGGGGGGACCGCCAGTGCCGGGACTGCGAGCAGAAGCTGCAGTCCTCCGGGCAGGCCCCCGTCTTGGCCGACAGGATCGACTCGAGCTCGACGCCCGGGCCGCTGCGCTGCAGCCGCACGCGGTGGGCGCAGGCGATGAGCGCCGGTACGTCGCTGTCCGGCAGTTCCGCCACCGCCAGCGCCTCGTCGAAGCTGATGGGGTCCCCACCGGCGAGCAACCGTTGCCCGAGATCGTCGAGCCACGAGGGGGGGGCCACTACACCAGCTCCCCGCACCGGGCCAGCAGGCTGAGGAACGCCGCCACGTCGAAGCTGCCGCCGAGGCGAGCCACGAGCCAGGGCTCCGGTTCGAATGCCGCCGGGACGATGCCCCCGTCGACGTCGAGGCCGGCCAGGTGGGGGACCACGCCGGCCAGCTCGTCGATCTCACCCGGATTGGTGGCCTCGGCGAGCCCGGGCCCCGCCGGGAAATCGCAGACCACGACGCCAGCGATCTCCAGGCCCCGGGTCCTCGCCGCTTCGAGAGTCAGGGCGATGTGGTTGAGCGTTCCGAGTCCGGGAAGGGCCACAACGAGCAACGGGATCCCCAGGGCCGTTGCGAGGTCCGCCATGTCGGTCGAGTCGCTGAACGGGACCAGCAGACCGCCGGCGCCCTCGACGACGACCACGTCCACCTCCCGGCGCAGCCGCCGGAAGCCGTCGACGATGCGCCCGGGCTCGAGCGTCGTGCCCTCCATCCGTGCGGCGACCGACGGCGCCAGCGGTCGCCGGAGGGCATAGGAAGCGACGCACCTGGCGGCAGGCACGCCGCCCGCAGCACGGACAAAGGCAAGGTCGTCGGCGCCGTGCCCGGTCCCCGTCTGTGCCGGTTTCATCGCGGCGACGGCGAGGCCCGCCCGCTGCAGGGTCCGGGCCAGGGCTGCGGCCACCACGGTCTTGCCGACGCCCGTCCCGGTCCCG
>DASXNO010000053.1:0-20370 GCA_036495025.1 Actinomycetota bacterium
TGGGGTCGCCGGAGGCGGCGGGACTGGGCAGCTCGGTCGGCGTCGCCGTGCTGTCGGGCCGGAAGATGAGGTTGAAGCCGTGGCCCTGGAACGTGCCGGTGAAGGCGGCGAGCGGCCCCAGGCTGGGGACCGACGAACTGATCGCCCTGAACGTCGTGAGGCTGGAGACCTCCCCAAATCTGAAGTTGCTCGGCAGTTCAACGGCTGGCTCCAATTTCGGATCGTTCATCTGCATCCCTCCATGATTATGATGCTGATACTCCGGTTCATACTGATCTCCTTAATGGCGCGGCTGTGTACATTCAGTGCAGGAACATTGCTGCGCATGTCACTCGCCAAAAGGACAGCCTTTCGTGTACGTCATCCTGCTGAGAAGCTCTGCCTCTCCCGGCTAGACTGCAAGTCCACAGGTGCCGGAAAGGCACCCACGGCGAGGACCATGCCCACCTCCGTCGGGATTGTACTCATGCATATGAGAGAAGTGTGCCGCCGTTCTGATACCGGAGGGATCGGAGGGGCCCAGCCTGCGAGGCCCGGGAGGCACTCGTGTTGGGGACCGTCCGGAAAGTCCTCACCGGCCTAATCTTGAATGGCTGGTTATGGCCCATTGATATGTGCGTAGACTCAGGAGCGCTGTGGGGCCTTGACGCGAAGAGTTACGGAACCTCTCCGGCGAGACAGACCTCCTGGAGGATGCGTGTCCACTCGAAGGTCGCCAGGCCCCCGTCGTCCTGGTTGGTGATGACGTCGGGATCCATGACGGTGACGCCACATTCGGTGAGGCGACGAGTGCTGTCGCTGTATGCAGGATGCCTTCGCAGGATGCTCTTGATGCAGGGCGCAGCGATCACTGGGATACCGGCGCGGAGCAACTCATTGAGGATGCCGAGCGCCAGCGTGTCGCTGATGCCGGCTGCCCACTTGTTCAGCGTGTTGAACGTTAGCGGGGCGGCAACCAGCGCATCCGCAGGGGGCAGGATGTCGGGATCGTACGGAGCTCGAGGCGCCACCCGAGTCACACAGCCGGTGGCCGACGCGATCCCGCCGACGTCAATCCACGTTGCGGCCGTTGGTGTGGCGATCAGGCTCACCTGCCAGCGATGGCTTTGGAGCCCGACGATGAACTCCGAGATCCGGAGGACCGGAGGTGCCGCTGACGCAACGACGTACACGGAACGCCGCGAATCACTCATGCCAGCACTCCCGCGCGCTGCGCCAGGGAGCGCAACCCGGGCACCTGCCCACGATGCTCTCGCGCGAGGAGGTCCTGGATCAGATCGCGCACGGTCTGGTAGCTGTGTACAAGTTGAGGAGCAACACGTTCCGCATCCAGCAGATGAATGACTGCGAGGGGGTCTTCGTTGAGCTGGACGTGAGCCCAGGCACTATCCAGATAGAACTGAGCCTGTCGGCCCCGGAGAGTGCTCGGAATGACGCTGACGTCGATCTGTGCAGCCGCCGCCAGCACCGCCTGCGGCTCTTCCAGCGCCACCGCGGCCGACATCCGATGGATGAGCACATTGGTCGGCCCAAAGGCAGTCCACCCGATGTTGGTATCGACTCCCAGTTGCTCGGCGAGCCGTTGAGCGTACCCAAGGTGTTGGCCTGCGGCAGAGCGGTTCTGACAGTGAGCCGCGATGATCGAGCGGATGAGGATGAGTGAACCCAGCCAGGCCAAGCTTTGGGGGTCGGCACCGGTAATCGCTTCGCCTATATCAACAGCGACCCATTCAGCTTCCTCCTGGCGGCCGGACTCGAGAAGCGCACATGCAAGCTGATATCCGGCCGCCGCCTGGCCGAATGGGTCGTCAGCTTCCAGGGCGGAGACCCTCGCCCGCTCAGCCGCGCTCCAGGCCGCTGAAGCATCGCCGACTTTGGTGGCCAACTTTGCCGCTGCGATCGACAC
This sequence comes from Actinomycetota bacterium, assembly GCA_036495025.1. Lineage (GTDB taxonomy): Bacteria > Actinomycetota > CADDZG01 > JAHWKV01 > JAOPZY01 > JAOPZY01. The sequence goes on from DASXNO010000053.1 coordinate 1,907, forward strand.
GCTGCATTGCAGCCTCAACGCGTCCCGCCGGCCCACTTGGGGGCCTTCAGCTACCAGAGCGTCCACCGATTCCGTAAGCGAAGGAAGCCACCCGGCGACCTCTCGGTACTGAGCAGCCTGGTAGCTGCGGTGGACGTGGGCCACCTGAGCGGCCGCGGCGCGATGACTCAGCGCCTGGGGATCCCAACCAGTCTCCTCAGCAAGTCGACCGTCGACGTCTCCGCTTGGGACGCGGCTTGAGCCTCCAGCGGCCTGGCCAAGTACTTCAGTGGACGCGGTGCTCATCAGACCCAGCTCCTCGGCCGTGGCGTTGAAGAGCTGGCACAGCAGCCTCGGATAGGGAGGGCGGGGCTGGGTCACGCCATGCTCCCAACGGCTGATCAGGCTGGCGCTGGCACCGAGCTGGCGCTCGCCAAGCTCGATGCCGAGGCTCACAAGCTCCCGGACGAGGTCGTCCTGAGACCAACCCCGGAGCTGGCGGTGCGTCCGCAATTGCCCATTTTGCACGATACGCTCCCTCGGACCAGCGACCCTCCTGGGACGATCCTAATTCAGGTCCGGCAAATGGACTCAAAGGGACGCATGCGAAAAGCAAGTGAGAGGTAATGGCAAGAAGTCATGGTTTCCGTAGTGTCCTCCCCGCCATGAACGAGCGCTGTAAGCATGACCTACTGCCCGGTCAGTGCAGTTTTTGCCGGGCTTCCTCCCCGCATCCGACGGGCCAGGTCAGCAATGAAGAGTTCATGGAGTGGCTACGGCGATTGCGAGAGCTTCGGGAGCTGTCCGCCTCAGGCGTGGGGCTGGAGTGGGCTGGGGGAGTCCGCTCCGGCCCCGCTTCGACAGGAAGGAGCACCCGAAGCTTGTCAGGCTCAAGGAGAGTTCGAGACTTCGGCTAGTGTCCTGCATCAAAAATTAGCCGTAGAAATCCAGCCAGTTGTCGAGGATCTCCTCTGTTGGGAGAATCTCTGCGAATCTGAGCCTGCTATGCGGAGTCACATTCGCAAAGAAGGATGGCAGGACGACCGTTGCGGTGCGGGCCGAGGACGGGGGACCGCAGGGATCCCGGCCACAGGCCTCGCCCGCCGCAGGCCGGCGCTTGATCTCTATGTAAGGGAGCGGACAACCTGGGGAAAAATAGGCTGAAGACGGAAGGACCGGGGGCGGAGCACCTCGGCGAGGGCGTCCACGATCCGCCCGAGCTCGAGGCGGGTCAGACCGGGGCGAACCGGGAGCGAGAGGACCTCCCCAGCCAGGGCCTCGGCTCGCGGGCAGGGATCCTGTACCACCTGGGGGTGGCTGCGGAAGCAGGGATAGTCGTAGACGGCCCGTGGGTAGACGACGCTCGACTCGACACGGCGGCGGTCGAGGTGCGCGATCAGCTCGGCGCGGGTTGCGGGGCACGCTGCGGTCACCCGGATCGTGTAGAGGTGGAAGACATGGGCACGCCCGGGGGCCGACGGCGGCAGGACGATCCCCGGCAGGCCGGCCAGGCCCTCGGTCAGGAAGCGGGCGTTGGCCTGCCGCTCGCCGATGATGCGGTCGAGCCGGGCGAGCTGCGGCACGCCGACGGCTGCCTGCAGGTCGGTCATGCGGTAGTTGTGGCCGACCGCCTCGTAGGCGTAGCGCTCCCGCATACCCTGGCCCCGCAGCAGCCGGATGCTCGCCGCAACCGCGGCGTCGTCTGTGGTGACCACCCCGCCCTCGCCGGTGGTCACATTCTTCGTCGCGTACAGCGAGAAGCAGCCGGTGCCGAACGACCCCACCGGGCGGCCACCGATGCTCGCGCCGACCGCCTGGGCGGCGTCCTCGACGACGGCGGCCCCGGCAGCGGCAGCGAGGGGGGCGATCGCGCCCATGTCGGCCGGATACCCATAGAGGTGCACCGGCAGCACCGCCTTCGCCGGCCGGGCGCGGGCCAGCGCGGCGGGGTCCATCGTGAGGTCGTCCCCGACGTCCGCGAACCGGGCGGTGGCCCCGACCTGCAGGATGGCGTTGAGCGTGGCCGCGAACGTCAGCGGGCTGGTCACGACCTCGTCGCCGGGGCCGATCCCCAGCGCTTCGAGGGCGGCCACGAGGGCGACGGTCCCGGAGCTGACCGCGACGGCGTGGGCAGTGCCGGCGAGCCGGGCGAAGGCCTCCTCGAGGCGCGCCACCATCGGCCCCTGGGCGAGCATCCCCGACCGGAGGACCCCCAGCACCAGCCGCTCCTCGTCCTTCCCGACCACGACCCGCGAGAGGCCGATGTGGGGGGGAAGCCCTGCGCTCATGCCGGGATCGCCCACGGCAGGCCGCCGACCGCCTGGTCCTGCAGCACCGCCACCGCCTCGTGGGGGCCGAGCAGGCTCGCCCGCTCGAGGTCGGGATCGGCCTCGCCCCGGACCAGGGCGAGGAAGTGGGCAAGCTGCAGGGCGAGGGGCTCGCCCGCCTCGCGGACGAACGGCAGGTCCATCACGGTCTGCGCCCGGTAGCCGGCGTCGTCCAGGGCGCTCAGATGGCCGACGTGCTGGTAGACCGTGATCGTGCGGCGAAGCAGGTCGAGCTCGAGCATGGCTCGCTCCGTGGCCAGGGTGAGCAAGCGGACCTTGCGCTGGCTCATCCGGCTGGCCGAGCACGTCGCGACGGCCCCGCCCGCCAGCAGCAGGGTGCAGTCGGCGATCTCGGCGGTCGCGGTCGAGGGCGACACCCAGATCCCACCGACCGCCTGGCCGGTCCACCCACCGCAGAGCTGGAGCGTCAGGTCGATGTCGTGGATCAGCAGGTCGTGCACGACGGAGAGGCCGCCCCCAGAGTCGGGGGGGGAATGGCGGATCCCGACCAGGTGCAGGGCAGGACCGAAGTCCTCGTGCATCAGGCGCCGCGCCGTGCTGACGACGGGGTTGAAGCGCTCCACGAACCCGCAGGACACGGGGACGCCGAGCCGGCGCGACGTCTCGACGATCAGTCGAGCCTCTCCCAGCAGGGGGGACAGCGGCTTCTCGATCAGGAGGGGAATCCCGGCCCCCAGCAGGCTCGCGGCAACGTCGGCGTGCGTCTCGGCATTGGTCGCGACGATGGCGGCATCGCAGCCGAGGGCGAGGTCGTGGTCGGTGCCGTGGCGGGCACCTCCGAGGGAGGCGACCAGCTCCGCCCGGCCCGCATCCCGGTCGATCACCACGTCGAGGGCGGCCCCCGGCGACTGCGAGATCACGCGGGCGTGATGGGCACCCATCCGGCCTGCCCCGATCAACGCCAGCCGGAGGCTCATGCCGGCACCGGTCGGGGCTGATCCGGTGCTACGGGGGGCACGGGTGCGGCCCCGAGGAGCTCTGCCAGCTCCGGATGCCCCTTTGCCTGCGCCCGCTCGGCGATCCGCTGCAGGGTCTCGCCGTCAAGCCTCCCGGCGTACGGCACGAGGTCGCGGAAGACGCCGGGCTGGCCGGAGAGCAGCGCCGCCATCAGGCCGACCCGCACCGCCTCGGGGTGCATGCCGCCCCCGGTGCAGTAGGCGAGGCAGAACCGGGCAGTGCTCGCTGGAGCGAGCTTCCCGACAACCGCCGGGAAGAACGCTCCGTTCGGGTCCCGGGTGGCGAGCGCCAGCAGCACGCGCTCGCAGGCCTCCGGTGGGAGGGTGGCGGCTGCCGCCACCATGTCCGGCCAGGTGCCGAAGTGTTCCGGCGACAGGGACAGGGCATCGTTGGCCGTTGCGAAAGCCTCGTCGAGCCGGCCGAGCCGGGCGAGGGCGGCTGCCTCGAGGGCCCCGAGCGCGGCACGGGCGGTGACGCTGCGGAAGACGGGCGTAGCCGACGTTGCCTGCCGGCGATGCTCCTGCATGTCCAGGACCTCCTGGGGCTTCCCGAGCTGCAGCGCCGCCTCCGCAAGGACCTTGGCGGCCAGGTCGTCGGCGGGCACCAGCTCCACCACCTGGCGTGCCCTGATCAGCGCGGCCCCGGGATCCCCGAGGGCCAGGGCGTCCTCGGCGAGGGACGTGAGCACGTAGGTGAGGAACCCCCGGTTGCTCTCCACCGGGATGTGCTGCTCCTCGAACGTGGCGAGGATGCCCACCATCAGCCGGGACGACTCGCGGCGGTCACCGCCGGCGCCCCTGATCGACCGTGCGTACTCGAGGGCGTTTTTCGGCGACGGGTCGGCCTCGAACATCTGCTTGGTGAGACGGAGGTTGCGCTGGAGCTTCCCGCGCTCGGCCATGACGTCCTGGTGGTAGCCGAGGTGCACCACCATCAGTTGCGACATGAACGGCGGCTTCGGCTGCACCATGGTCTCGATGTCGACCAGCGTCTCGTGGATGGGCCGCACGAACCGGTAGCGACCGGTCGCCCGGTGGATACGGCAGGACGTGAACGCCGTGGACGAGACCCCGTCGAGGTCGTCGCGATTTTCCACCGCGACCCCGAACGCCTCGTACTCGCCCAGGTAGGTCGCCAGCATGCGCCGCAGCCCCACCGGGTCGGGACAGATCACGCGGTCGTCGGCGTCGATGGTCAGCAGCCACCACGCCCCCGTGGCCTCGGCCTCGATCAGGCTCTCGTTGCGCGCCCACGAGAAGTCGTCGCGCCACTCCCGGTGGAAGACGGTCGCCCCCATGCTCTGGGCCAGCTCGACGGTGCGGTCGGTCGAGCCCGTGTCGCAGATCACCGTCCCGTCGACGAGACCCTCGATCGACGCCAGCAGGCCCGGCAGCATCCGCTCCTCGTCGCGCACGATCATCGACGCGACCAGCAGCGGCCGGCCGTCCGGGCCGTCCGGGGGCAGCAGGCTCGCGGTGCAGGTCGAGTCATGGGCGACCACCGCCCGGGGAGCGATGGTGACCGCCAGGTCGATCAGGTCCAGCTTCAGGCGAGGGTCGACGATGTGGGAGCCGGCCAGCAGCGCCATGTCCTCGCGGCCGCCGAGCAGGCACGAGGGGCGCACGATCCGGGGCGACGGGGCGGCCCCGAGGGTCGCCGCCATCTCCCGAAGGCGGCCGGCCGCCTGCCGGCTGTCCGGGAGCGGACCACAGAAGTGGTCCATGCCGACGTCGTTGGACCACGGGACGACGAAACCGCCGCGGCGGGCAAGCTCCGCCATCATCCGGTCGAGGTTGGGTCCCGTGAGGAGGACGTCGTCGTGGATGAACAGCACGGGGCCGGGGCCGGTCGCTTCCAGCGCGGCGCGCATGGCCTCGGACCCGATGCCGGGGACGACGCGGATTCCGGGGATACCGCCACAGCGGGCCGCGGCACCGGCCCCCGGGCGGAGGGCCGCGACGACGGTGACGTTGCCGCTCCCGCCGGCAAGCGCCCGTGCCCGCCGGACGGCACCGAGGGTGACCGCCTCGGGTCCGTAGGCGGCAACGATGATCGACGGCCTCATCGCACTCCATCCTGCTTCGCCGGCTCGGCGGCCGGTTGCGCGGCGGCGGACTCCTGGGCCGAGTCGGCGATCCAGCCGACGGCCCACGCGCCGATCCGGGCCAGCACGACGACCGAGCCGAGCGTGACGCCCGCTCGCATCCCCGCCACCTGGAGCGTGATGTTGCCTTTGATGAGCATGACCGCCGTCGGGACCAGCGCGAGGAGGCCGATCGTGCCGGCAGCCCTGCGGATCGGCCCCCGCCTCACCGCCGCGCCACCAGGGCACGCACCGCGAGCGCGACCTCGATCGGCGTAGCCCGGAAGGCCGGGCCGGCCTCGGGCACCCTGAAGTAGCCCAGCGGGACGGCGAGCTCGGTGGCGAGGCGCAGGGCGCCCGGCAGGGCGTCGGCACCGACCCACGAGACGGCCATCGGGTGGAGGTCCACGAAGGCTTTGGCGTCGAGGGCCCCCACGACAAGATGGGTCCAGCGGTCCCTCCGGATGCGCTCCAGCCAGCGGCGGGACTCGGCGTCGTCGTGCATCGAGCAGCAGATGCTCCCCCGTTTCGGCCCCCGGTCGGGACGCCGGAGGGCCTCGAGGCGAAGGGGCTCGGCAAAATGGCCGGCCCGGGCACCGACGAGAACGGCGTCGCCCGCCGGCAGGGCACGGCAGAGCGAGTGGACCGACGCCGCAAGGCCCCGGATCCAGGCCAGGTCGTCCCCGGGGTCGGTCTCGAGCAGGGGTCGGATGATGGAGAAGGGCACCCCGAGGCGGACCAGCTCGTCGGCGCTCCACGCGACCCCGCCGGTCCCGGGGGGGTCCTCCGTGCCGGGCGGATGGCCCGTTGCGGGCGGGTCGCCGCGCTCTGGCGGGGCGCCCGGCCGGAGGCTGTCGGTCTCCTGGAAGGGATCGAACAACTCGGGCGCCGGCGCCGGCCGTGGGGCAGGCAAGGGCGGCGGGACCACGACCGGGGGCGGCGCTACGGCGGACAGGGGGGCGAGGACCACCGCCGGCTCGGCGACGGCGGTCTCGGACGGCGCCGGCGGGGCCTCGGGGCCGGTTGCCTCGGGGCCGGTTGCCTCGGGGCGGGTTGCCTCGGAGCGGGTTGCCTCGGGAAGGGTTGTCTCTGGGCGGGGGCCAGCCTCGGGGAGAGGGGCGGGACCATCCGTCGCCCAGAAGGCGTCCAGCACGGCGAGATGCACCGGCACGGACGGCGGCTGGCCGGCAACCGGCGACGCCGCACCGTGCGAGACCGGAGCGCTCCCGGGCGCCGTGCCCAAGCCCGGGGGCGTGGGCGGCGCGATGCCGAGCTGGCGTCGCAGGACGTCGCCGAACGTCGGCTCCTCCTCGGCGCCGAGAGCCGCCGAGGAGGGCGCGGCGGGCTCGGCCATCCTCCGGGCCAGCAGCGCCCGGAGATGCGTGGGGATCTCCACGGCCGCCGGGGGCGTGGCGGGCCTCGGCGGCTCCGGTGGCGGTGCCGTGGGGGCGATCGTGGGCCGGCCGGTGCCGTTGAGCAGCGAGGTCATCGCCCGCTCGCCAGGTCCACCCGGCGCCTTGAGGGGCGCCTCGGGCCCACCCGGCGCGTTGAGCGTCGCCTGGGGTCCCGTCGTGGGCGCCGCGCCGGCGGGAGCGGGGCGGCTCGAGGACCGGGCGCTGAGCTGGACCAGCTCCCGCGCGAAGAACCCGCCGATCCCACCGCGCGTCACCTTCCCCGCGGCCACGATCTCGACGTCCGGGCCGAGCAGCGACGACAGGCGCTCCAACGCCTCCTCGGCGGTGGGCGACTCGACGAGGAGCAGATCGCCTTCTTCCCGGACGGTGGTCCGCTCGGCGGAGGCGGGCGTCGGAGGCTTAGACCGCGGCATGGGCATGTCCGATCACTCCTTTGGTGACGAGCCGGGCGTGTGCCGGAAGCTCGGGGTACGCGAGGACGGGCGTCGGGAGCCCGGAGGCCTCGATCAGGTAGCGCAGGGGCCGGCGCAGCGCCTGGGTGCAGATCACGGCAGGGGTCCCCTCTGCCGGAGAGGCGAGCGCCGCCTCGAGGTCGGTGCGGAGGGAGCGGGCCCGGGTGGGGTCGACGACGAGGCGGGTCTCGCCGTCGATCTCCCGCAGGTCGGCCAGCAACGAGGCCTCGAATGCCGGATCGAGCGTGATGACGGCGAGCGTGCCCTCCGGGGCGAGCCTGGCGACGATCGCCCCGCCGACGGCCACCCGGGCCGCCGCCACGAGATGGTCCAGCACCCGCGTCTGCAGGCTCCTCGTCGCCACCGTGTCGACGATGCGGGCCAGGTCGCGCACCGGCACCTGTTCGGCCAGCAGACCGCGGAGCACCCCCTGCAACGTCGAGACCGGCAGCAGGTCGGAGCCGACCTCCTGCGCGAGCAACGGCTCCTCGTAGCGCAGCCCCTCGACCATGGCCTGGACGTCCTGGCGGGAGAGGAGGTCGGCGGCGTTGCGGCGGACGATCTCGGCGAGGTGGGTGACGATGGCGGACGACCGGTCGACGACGGTGGCCCCGGCGGCCGCCGCCTGGGCACGCGCCGCGTCCGGGATCCAGAACGCTTGCAGCCCGAAGACCGGCTCCACCGTCTCGGAGCCCCCGAGTGCCCGCAGCGTCGAGCCGGAGTCCGCCGGCAGCGCGAGCACCTGGTCCCGGGGTGCGACCCCCCGACCGACCTCGACCCCGTGCAGGAGGATCCGGTAGGCCTCCGGGGACATCGACAGGTCGTCGCGGGTGCGGATCATCGGCATGATGAAGCCCAGCTCCAGAGCGATCTGGCGGCGGAGGGCCTTGACCCTGGGCAGCAGGTCCCCACCACCGGAGGTGTCGATCAGGTCGAGTATGCCATGCCCCAGCTCGAGCTCCAGGGGGTCGATCCGGATCTCGGTCAGGAGGGCCTGCGGGTCGTCCGGGTTGGTGGCGACGGAGCGCTCGGCCAGCTTGGCGTCCGGGCGGGGTCCGTCCAGCGCCGGGCGGGAGCTGGCCACGAACAGGGCCACGACGAGCCCGAAGAATGGGAGCTTCGGCAGTCCCGGCAGCAAACCGAGGAGGCCGACGACCACCGCTGCCGCCCGAAGCGCGTCCCGCCGGGCGAGGAGCTGGCTGGCAGCTTCCGCCCCGAGCGAGCCGTCGTCGCCGACGCGCGTGACCAGCAGGCCCGTGGCGATCGAGATCAGGAGCGCGGGGATCTGCGCCACGAGGCCGTCACCGACCGACAACAGCGAGTAGGTCGAGATGGCCTGCCCGAAGGGCAGGTGGTGCGAGCCCATGCCGATGGCAAAGCCGCCAACGAGGTTGACGGCCACGATGAGGATGGCGGCGATCGCATCGCCCTTCACGAACTTGGCGGCACCGTCCATCGCACCGTAGAAATCCGCCTCCTTGGCAATGCGTTTGCGCAGGGCGCGGGCCTGCTCCTGGTCGATGAGGCCGGCGGCGACGTCGGCGTCGATTGCCATCTGCCGGCCGGGCATCGCATCGAGCGTGAAGCGAGCGGCGACCTCCGCCACACGGCCCGACCCGTTGGTGATAACGACGAACTGGATCACGATGAGGATGAGGAAGACCACGAGCCCGACGACGACGGAGCCGCCGACCACGAAGTGGCCGAACGTCTGGATGACCTTGCCGGCGTACCCGTTGAGCAGGATCAGCCGGGTGGACGCGACGTTGAGGCTGAGGCGCATGAGCGTCGTGACCAGCAGGAGCGACGGGAAGACCGACAGCTCCATGTTGTCCTTGAGCAGGATCGAGGCGAGCAGGATCAGCACCGCGAGCGTGATGTTGGTGGCGAGCATGAGGTCGAGCACCATGGCGGGCATGGGGATGACCATCATCGTCACGGCCGCCATCACGAAGGCCGGCATGGCAAAACCCCGCAGGTTGAACCTCACGGCCTGAACCTCATAGGGAGCCCCGCCGGCGCCGGCGGTAGGCGGCGGCGAGGACGACCGCGACGGCTTCGAAGAGCGCCGCCGGCACGAAGTGGCCCACCTTGCAGCGCTGGTAGATCGCCCGCGCCAGGGCCTTGTCCTCACGGACCATCACCCCGTGGCGGTAGGCGGTCGACCGCAGCTTGAGGGCGAGCGGGCCGGACCCCTTGGCGACCACGCGGGGCGCCGGCTCGTTGGGTGCGTAGCGCAGGGCCACGGCGAGGTGGGTCGGGTTCGTCAGCACGACGTCGGCGGCGGCCGTCTCACGGATCATGTTGTGGCGGGCGATCTCGGCGTGGCGGCGACGGCGATGGGAGCGGACCAGAGGGTTGCCCTCCTCCTCCTTGTGCTCCTGCCGGGTCTCCTGCTTGGTCATCTTCAGGCTGCGGCCCGTACGGAACTTCGCCATGGCGACGTCGGCCGCGGCGAGGAGGGCGGCGAGGGCCGCCAGGCGGACGAACATCGCCGTCGCCTGGGTACCCGTGAACCGGAGCCACTCCACCAGGCCGGTGACCGTCGTGGAGCGCTGCACGGCGGCGCGGATCGGGCCCCAGAACAGGAGGGCGCCCAGGCCGAGCTTCAACGTCGACCGCACCGCCTCCCAGACCATCGCGGAGGGCTTGTAGCGCTGCAGGCCCTTCTTGAGGCTCAAATTGGAGAGCTTCGGCTTGAGGGCGTCCGGGGCGAAGATGAACCCGGTCTGAAACCCGCCGGCGAGGGCGAGCACCATGGAGACGGCGAGGAGCGGCACGAGGGCCGAGACCACCATGGTCTGGGCCACCGAGCGCACGATGGCCCCCGACGGCGCGGTCCCTGCCGTGGTCAGGATGCTCCGCATGCCCGTGGACAGCGACCGGGCGGTCGCCGGAAGGATGAACTTGGCGACGATGACGGCGCCGACGAGCGAGAGGGCGATCGGCACCTCGGCGCTGCGGCCAGTCTGGCCTTCCCGGCGGGCCTTGCGCCGCCTGCGCCGGGTCGGCTTTTCCGTTTTCGCTTCGAACCGGCTCACCCGTCGGGCTCCTTATCCGGCGCCTTGAGGGGCGCCTCGGGCTCCCCCGCGTGAAGTCCGAGCCAGTCCATGGCTCAACGAGTCGCATCCGTTCGGAGTGTCCCGTCGGCAGTGCGGGCCGGGACTTAAGCAGGCCTGGGCAGTGGCCGCGGCCATGAGGATAGTCCGCGATCGCGCTTATATGCGCGATCGACGACTAACATCCAAGAAGCTCTGCGTCAGCCAGCCTGGAGGGCGGTGGCTGCTGCCACCGTGTTGCGCAGCAGAACGGCGGTGGTCACCGGTCCGACCCCGCCGGGAACGGGCGTCAGGCTGCCGGCAACCCCGTCGACGGCGACGGCGTCGACATCGCCGACCATGGAGCCGTCCGCGTCGAAGTTCGTCCCGACATCGATGACCACCGCGCCGGGCTTGACGAAGGTCCGGTCCACGAAGCGGGGCTTTCCGATCGCCACGACGAGGACATCGGCGCCCCGGGCGATGGCCGCCAGGTCGACGGTCTTGGAGTGGCAGACGGTCACCGTCGCGTCGGCACGAAGGAGGAGTTCAGCCGCCGGCCGGCCGACCACGTCGCTCCGACCGATCACCACCGCATCCGCTCCCCTGAGCGCCACGGAATAGTGACCGAGGATCTCCATGACGGCCTGGGCCGTGGCCGGAGCGAACGCCGGTAGGCCCCGGAAGAGCCTTCCCGCGCTGAGCACACCCGCGCCGTCGACGTCCTTTTCGGCGGGAAGGGCCGACGTCACCTCCGCAGGGACAACTCCCTTCGGCAGCGGGGTCTGGACGATGATGCCGTGGACGCCGTCGTGGGCGGCGAGGTCACGAACCGTCGAGGTGACCTCGGCCGAGGTTGCGGACGGTCCGAGATCGCAGACGCGGGTCTCGATGCCGCACGCCTGCGCTGCCCGGGTGATCGCGCGTCCATACGAGTGCGACGCCTCCTCGTCTGTTGCCACGACGACGGCGAGGGTCGGCGTGATGCCACGGCCCCGCAGGAGCGAGGCTTGCTCCGTCACGCCACCGCGGATCGTCGCGGCGACCGCCCTGCCGTCGAGCGTCTCGGTCACCGTGCGATCGCCTCGCGCACGCGCTCGGTCACCGCGCCGGCTCGCTCGATGGAGCCGGTCGCCGCGGACAGCTCGGCCCGAAGATCCCCGCCGACCCGGGGATCGGCGATCTGGCGAAGGTTGATTTCGATGTTCAGGACCGCGGCCTGGAGCGCTGCCTCAGCGGCGGCTGAGGCGACCCCCACATCGGACACGACATTTGGATTGCCGCTCTCGACCAACTCCCCGGCGATGTCGACGAGCCGGCTGGCGACGTGCGCAACCCCGGCCGGCGGTTTTGCTGCGCCGACCAGGGCGACCTGGATGGCCGCTGCCCGCTCCGCCTTCTCGGCATCCGTGCTCCTTGGCATCCGGTACGCCGCTCCGACTGCCGCAAACGCAGCCTCGTCTTCGGCAACCAGGCCGAGGGCAGCAGCACGCAACTCGGCCGCCTCCGCGTTCAACTCCTTCATGCGCGCCTCGCGGTCCTGCCACTTTTCCCCCGTGGTGTACGCCGTGACCATCCCGATGAGCGCAGCGCTGATCGCCGCCGTCAACGCGGCCGCACCACCACCGCCGGGAGTTGGGGTCCGGTCGGCAAGCTCCTGCAGCCAGGCCTCCACGCTCTTCGTCATCGAGCGACGGTCCTACGGCTCGTTCCGGGAGGCCTGAAGCTGGCGTTTGCCTTCGGCCCGTCGCTCTGCCTGAAGGCGCTCCAGGTCCACCTCGGCGAAGTCGACGAAGGTCATCGCGCCGGCGATCGCTCGGTGCCCTGCAACGTCGCGGATCTGCCGCCACATCTCCTGCGCGATGCGGCGATACGAAACATGGCCCTGGGGCGAGGAACGCAACTCGATCAGGTGCATGGCCTCGCGGGCATTCAGTTGCATCACAGAGCGGACTCGGTACGCGAAGCAGACTGCGTATTGGGATTCATCGGGCAGGTCGGGCTGCAGCCGAGACCACAACGCTTCGGAACGTTGCATCGCCTCCCGAAAGACATCTTCGAGACCGGCGGAGACCACGTCGTCCGGAAGCACGTACCCGTGCAGGGGACTGAGGGGTTGCCACTCGATGGTGAGCATCCGATGGCGCTGGAGATCCCGGAAGGCACCGTAGTCAGCGAGGATGTCGAAGCGATAGACCACGCGCTCGAATGCGCGGCCAGGCTTGTGGCGCCGGTTTGCCCGTTCGCCCACGTAGGCACGAATCAACGAAAGCCGATCGGCATCGGACATCCCGGCGGCGATTGCTCTGAGCTGAAGCTCCGGGAGATCCGAGGTCGAATACAGGATCGCGGCGACAAGATCCTCCTCGGCGTGCGGATCCCAATCCACGAGCGTCACGCCCCCGGCCGGCTCGGGAATCTGGTCATGGAGCACTGAAGCGGCGAGGGAGGCCACCCGTTGCCTGGTCTCGCGCAGATAGGCCGTCCAGGAACCTCCTCGGTCGGGTAGGTCCACCCGTTGCACAAACTCGGGAATTACCTTCTCGAGCTCCCGGAGCATTGCCGCGGCTACCGATCGGACCTCGGCCAGGGGAGAGGCGTTCATCCGGATGAGCATGTTCTCGTAGGTCTGACCCGAGGCAAAGATCCCAAGATTGGACATGGTCGCCGCCGGGAGCATGCCGCGGAGAGCGTCGCAGGCCTTGGCCCTGATGGTGGACCGCCAGACGCGGTCCGAATCCCCCGGCTGCTGGGGATAGCGACGGCGATAGTAGCTCACCATTGTGGGAAGTGAGTCCGAGTAGGCCTGGAAGATGGCATCCAACGTCGCCCGGTAGAGGTCGGCATGCGGCGAGGCGGCGATCCTCGGTTCCACGAGGTACCGCCAGCGACCACCGAGCTTGGTGTCGTAGCTGATATACCGGGTGGACTGCTCCAGATACGCGCCGAGCCGGCTCCACTCGATTGACTTGGTGAGGATGTTGGATGCTTGCTCCACGGCCAGATGGGCGCCCCCAAGCTGCGCAACCGAGTCGTCCCCGAATTCGGTGAGGATACGCTCGTAGAGTTCGCTTGCCCGTGCGCCTCCTACGTCCGGAAGTTGCGACGGATTTCCTCCCTTATAAAAGTCGTCATAGAACTCATCGAGAAACAACCGTCGCAGCGATTTCTGACTGCGAGAGTACCGGGCGAACATCGCACCTTTTACGGTTTCTGGAAGGTTGTGCAGAGCGAACACCGGGTCGTCGATGCTGGTGAAGTAGGTGCGGAGGATTTCGCGCTCCGAAGCGCTGAAAGGCTCCGGGACCAATTGGGGCTCGCTCATCAGCGGGATCGTATCAAAGTGTGCCGGACCTCAGGGAGTCAGGCCGCGGACGACCTCGCTCATGCCGTGGGCGATCGCGCCCAGCACCTGCTGGACCACACCCGGGAAGATGGCCGCGATCGCCGCCAGGAGCAGCAGGGTGATGAGCAGCTTGAGGGGCAACCCGATGACGAAGGCGTTGGTCTGGGGGGCGAACCGGGCGAGGGCGGCGAGCGCCAGGTCGGCAAGGAAGATCGCGGCGAGCACCGGCGCCGCCAGGGCGACCCCCGCCACCATCAGCGCCCCCACCGAGTCCATGAGCATGGTGGCGAGGCCGCTCGGCATCCGGGCCAGGCCCTGGAGCGGGACCGCCTGGAGGCTGAGGGCGAGACCCCGCACCATGACGCGGTCGCCCCCGACCGCCAGCAGGATGGCGAGGGCCGTCATGTTGAACATGTTGACGAGCACGCCCGAGGTGTGGTCCCCGGACGGATCGAGGATCTGGGCGGCGGCGAGGCCGGCTCCCAGCTCGACGATGTTGCCCGCCACGTCGAAGGCGTAGAAGGGCAGCCCGCTGAAGAAGGCGAGCACCAGGCCGACACCAACATTGACGGCGCCGGCCGCGACCAGTCCCGGGATGTCGGGCACCTGCGCCACGGGGCGGGCGAGCGCCAGGGCGATGGCGATGGCAAAGGCCCCTCGCCCCGCCTTGGGCATCACGTTGGAGAGGACGGGCGACGCAGCAGCGAAGGCCCCCGCGCGGACCACCGCGAGGAGCATGCCCACCACCCAGCCGGCGCTGACCGTGATCGGCATCCGCGGCCGTCTAGAGGCTCGGGATCATGTGCCACAGGTCCTGCACCCAACCCGTGAACTGGTGGATCATCCAGGGCCCGCCGACGACGAGCACGATCCCGACCCCGACCAGCTTCGGGACGAAGGACAGGGTCATCTCCTGGATCTGGCTGATCGTCTGGAGCACCGCCACCACGAGCCCGACGATCAGGCACACCGCCAGGATGGGGCCGGCGAGCTTGAGGGTCATCAGCATCGCCCCGGCGAGGATGTGGACCACGGTCGTGTCGTCCATGGCCCTACCCTCCCTTCGCGCCCATCAGCAAGGAGCGCACGAGCAGCCCCCAGCCGTCGACGAGCACGAACAGGAGCAGCTTGAGGGGCAGCGAGATCACGACCGGCGGCAGCATGACCATGCCGAGCGACATCAGGCCGGAGGACACGACGAGGTCGACGACCAGGAAGGGGACATAGACGATGAACCCGATCAGGAAGGCCCGGCGCAGCTCCGACAGGACGTAGGCGGGGATGAGGACGCGTGGCGGGACGTCGGCGACGGTCCTGGGCCGGGGCGCCCCGGAGACGTTGGTGAACAGGGCAACGTCGTCGACCTTGACCTGCCGCTCCATGTAGGCCTGCAGGGGGGTATAGGCCTTCTTCGCTGCCTCCGGCCATCCGATCTGGCCGCGGAGGGCCGGCTGGAGAGCCTGGCGATTGACCTGGCTGACGACCGGCGCCATCGCAAACAGCGTGAGGAACAGCGCGAGGCCGATGATGACCTGGTTGGGCGGGATGCCCTGCAGGCCCAGGGCGTTGCGGGTGAGCAGCAACACCACGACAAAGCGGGTGAACGAGGTCATCAGCAGGAGGATCGCCGGCGCCAGCGACGCCAGCCCGAACAGCAGGACGATGACGACGGTGCGCGAAAGGCTCTGGTCACCGGTGTTGAGATTCACGCCGATGCCGGGGGTCGAGCTGGACAGGGACGGCGAGGGCGATGGCCCGGCGGCCGATGCGGGCCCGGCGAGGACGAGGACGAGGGTCAGGGCCAGGCCGGTGCCCCGGCCGGCCAGCCGGAGGAGGCTACGTGCGCTTTTTCGCACGGACGGGTCCTCGGACCGGGCGCAGGGCGCTTCGCCCTGTCGTCACCGGTAGGTTCGTGCGCAGCGTCATCCGTTGGAGACGCTGCACAAGACCCGTCCGTGGGCCCACCGCTGGATGGGTGCTTCTCCTGGTGTCGATCTGATGGGTCGGCTCCGGCTCCGGCTCGGGCTCGGATTCGATCCCTGGCCCTGGGGCTGGGGGAGGCCCGCCGGGGGCAGGGATCCCGGCGCGGCCGGTGGCGGCCACGACCTCGTCGAGGGCCTGGCCGGAAAGCTCGGCGACCAGGGACACCCCCTTGTCGCTGACCCCGAGGACGAGGCCCCGGCCGGCGATGCGGACCACGGTGACGCTGACGCCCTTGGCAAGGCCGAGGCGAGCGATCATCTCGAGTTGGCGGCGGGCATCGCCCCGGCGGCGGCGGGAGTGGTGCCGGACGCCGAACCATGCGCCACAGATCAGCAGCGTGGCGACGATCAGGCGTGCGAAGGGATCCACGCCCTACGGCTCCACGATCTCGGTGACCCGCACGCCGAAGCTGTCCTCGACGACGACCACGTCACCCCTGGCCACGAGTCGCCCGTTGACGACGACGTCCACGGTCGAGGCGCTGGCCGTCAGCTCGACGACGCTTCCCGGCCGGAGTGCGAGCAGGTCGCTGACGGTGAGGACCGCACGGCCCAGCTCGACGGTGACCTCGAGGGGGATGCCGGAGAGCAGCCGGATGTCGAGCGCCCGGGCACTCGCCCGCGGCGCTGCCCCCTCCGGCGTGGGCCCGTTCCCGAGGTCGGGTCCCAGGTCCGGGAAGCCGGCGGGCTCGACGGCCGGAGCCTCCTGCGCAAGGGGGCTCAGGCGGAAGGGGGCCTGTTCCGTCTGCTCCGTCTGGGTCTGCCCCGTCTGGGTCTGCCCCGTCTGGGTCTGCTCTGGCGGTTCAGGAGCGTCACTCATCCTTCCTCCAGGCGGTCACGCGGAACCCGAGGTGCCCGCCGCGGGTGCCGACCGAGCCCGAGAGCAGATCGACGCCGCGGACGGCGCCGAGGGCCGGCTCGTCGGTCTTGTGATCTACGCGGAGCACATCGCCGACCCTGAGCCCGACGATGTCGCCGGCGGGGACGGGCGACGGCCTCAGGTGGACGGAGAACTCCACGCCGACGTGCGCGAGGTGGGAACTGATCCCCGCGGCGAACGGAAGCTCGACGGGCGGCACCGGCATGGCGCCGGCACCGACCAGCTCGAACGCCGCTCGCAGCGTCGTCACCGGGTAGCAGAGGCTGAGGGTGGTCTCCGGCATGGGGGACCCCGGGAAGGCGACGACGTGGGGGAGCACCAGCGTCATGTCGCCCGCCGGGATCACTCGGAGCAGGGCGGGGTTGCTCTCGATGGCGGTGAGGGAAGGGCGGATCGCCACGACCGGCTCGAACGCCTCGGTGAGCGGGACCAGGAGGAGTTGGAGGAAGTCGGCGATCAGCAGCATCTCCAGGTCCGTGAGGACCCGGATGGGCACGGGGGCCCCCTCGAGGGCCCGGACGGGAGGAGGTTGGCCATCCCCGCCCATGAGCCGGTCGACGAGGCACAGCGCGGCGTCCCCGGGCACGGCGACGACGAGCGCCCCGGGGAGCGGGTCGAGACTGATGGGGGCGACGATGCACGGCGTGGCCACGCGGGCCGCGAAGGAGCGGTAGGGACGCTGCTGAGCGTCGGTCCCCGACACGCGCACAAGCGTGCGCAGGGCGTTGCCGGCCCGGCGGCTGACCTCGCGCGCGAAGCCCCGGTGCAGCTCCCGGACGATGCCGATCTGCTCCGGCGTCAGGGTGTCGGAGCGGCGGAGCTCGAACCAGGGAGGGTCATTGGGGCGCGCCAGGATCGCAGGCTCCGCCCGGGCGGGCGCAGCACCGCCTTCCTCAAGGGTCCCGGTCTCCAATGGGTTCGCCTCTCACGCGTGGGCATCACGGCCCTTCACTTGGGGTAGTCGGCCGGGACCGCGCCTAGTCAAGGGAAACCAGTGCCCTGGGGACGCGACGGGGGGCGGATCTGGCCCCGGAGCGCAGCGGAGAGGACACGCTGCGCGTGGGTGGGGAGGATTGTCGTCGCTATCCGAGGAAAATCCTCCCCGCGCTGCGGCCGGGGCGCCTCGCGCTCTGCCTGGGCTGTCCGCCGGTAGAGCCGCCTCCTCTGGCGGCCCTCGGCGTGCTCGTCGATCGACTCGTCGTGGCCCTCGATCCAGCGCATGCGCTCGAACCCATACTGTTCCTCATGCGGGTCGTAGAGGAACGGCCGCGGGACCTTCGCGCTCGACTTGCTCCGACAAGGGACTCCAGCCCGGAGACCCCTACTGCACGACGACCTACCGACCTTCGCTCACATAAGTGATGGCCAGGCAGTGCAGGATGTTCCGCACAGGTCCGCAAAGAAAGCCGTGTGTACCACGGATGTCCTTGCCGACCTCCTCGCGGCCTCCCGGTCCCGAGTCGCCAAGGCGCCGGGAGAAGTAAGGAACGCAATCCGTGTCAGCCACGGTTTTCGTTCCTCGCTTCCGCCTGGAAGGCCGAAGACCTCCTTGCAGCAGGGATCCTGAGGGCAAGGTTGCACCTGTCGATCACTTCTGCGGCCCAGTCGCCTTCAATTGCCAAGCCGTTGTCGACCTGATGTCGATCGGCCTGTGGATCCGGGATTAGTAATAGGTGCGAGCCGGCGGCTCCGCAGCCTGAGGTCGGAGATCGCCCAAGCGCTCTCAGATCTTGTCCGCCTCCGAAATCTGCAGCGCCTCGCAGATCGCCAGGGCCTCCTGCCATCTCGCCTCGGCCTCCATGTGGTGCCCAACCGCTCGGAGGGCGTCGCCCAGATCGCGAAGCGAGGCTGCCTCGCCCCAGCGGTCGCCCACCTCCCGGAAGAGCGCGAGGCTGTGCTGTTGGGAGGCCATCGCCTCTGCATACAATCCCAGACGCTTGTAGACGACCCCGAGGCTGTTCAGGCCGTGGGCCTCGCCCCGACG
>DASXNO010000054.1:0-10585 GCA_036495025.1 Actinomycetota bacterium
AGCACCGCCGGCCTGCCCGAGGACCATCAGAGGAAACCCGGGGACCCCGAGGCCAGAGGGCGGCCGCAGCAGCGGCGTAGGACCCAACCGGCCGACGGGCATCTCCCGAGCGACCAGGTGGCCCAGGACCGTTCGGAGCCATCCGCCGGGCAGGACTCAGTCCTGCTCAGTGTTTAGGAACGGTACCGTCATCTGGATCGCCGATCTGGAGGCATTGAGCGACGAGGACCTCGTCCGCCGTTTCGTCTCCGACGGGCTGAGCGATGCGGTCGAGGTTCTGCTGCGCCGGCACCAGGACCGTGTCCTCGGGCTCGCCTACCGGATCCTCGGCAACCGGGCCGACGCCCTCGACGCCTCCCAGGAGGTCTTCGTGGCGGTGTTCCGCAAGGCGGGGTCGTTCCGGCACCAGTCTGCCTTCACGACCTGGCTCTACCGCCTGACCGTCAACGCCTGCAACGATCACGCCCGGCGCCGTTCCCGGCTCCCGCAGCCGGCCGAGGCGGTCGATGTGGCGTCCCCGGACGCCATCGGCAGGGCCGACGACCGCATGGCGATCGCCGGCGCCATCGCGAGGCTGCCGCTCGAGCAGCGCACGGCGGTGGTCATGCGCGACCTGCTGGGCCTCAGCTATGAGGAGATCGCCGAGGTCACCGGCGCGGCCGTCGGTACGGTGAAGAGCCGGATCTCCCGGGCCCGGGGCGCCCTGGCCGGCGGCCTGGGGGAACCCGGCGCCCACCAGGTCCCCGAACACGAGCCCGAGCAGGAGCCCGAGCAGGAGCCCGGCCTGGAGCGGACGTCGGGGAAGGAACCGGGGCACCGGAGCGCCCGTCTAAGCCGCAGGAAGCCATGACCCCACACGCCGACACCGAGACCCTCAGCGCCTACCTCGACGGGGAGGTCCCCGCCTCCGAGCGCGCCCGCCTCGAGCGCCACCTCGCGTCGTGCGCCGAGTGCTCGGCGCGAACGTCCGCCCTCGAGGGCGTGATCCGCTCCGTGCGGGGACTGCCGCCCGTGACGGCAACCGAGGCCGAGCACGTGGCGATGCGCGCTGCGGTGCTGGAGGCATCCCCCCGGCGGGCACCGAAGCCGGGTCCTGCCTGGAAGCTCCTCGCAGCCACTGTGGCCGTGGCGGCGGTGCTCGCCGGCATCGTGGGCATCGTCGTCGTGCGGGGTGCGGGACCGAATGCCACCACGAAGGTCGCGGCCCCCGCACCGTCGGCGTCGCCGCCGGGGCCGGCCCTTGCGAACGACGCCGACGTGCGGTCCTACGTCCAGTCCCGGCCCGGGGTACGCACGTTCCTCGGGCAGCCCCAGGCGGCCGCGGGCGCCGCCCCCGGAGCCCCGGCTCCTGTCCCGGCGCAGGTTCCGTCGGCATTCGGCCAGCTCAATACCGTCACGCCCACCGCGCCCACCGCGAGGTCCGCCCCCAACGCCGACCGGCCGCCCGCCCCCCCGAGCCCGCCCACGCTTGGCTCCTGCGCCCGCGCCGCCGTCCCCGAGGGCGCCGCCCTGCTCGATGCGACCGCGGTGACCTACCAGGGCACGCCGGCGTGGGTGATCGCCTCGGGGGCGCCGTCGGGATCGACCGGCCCGCTCACCCGGGTCGTCGTGGATGTCCGCTCGCAATCGACGTGCGCGGTGCTCGACCAGACCACGATCACTCCTTGAGAGTTGCCAGTACCTTCCATATTTGACAACCTTTGCCGGAGGATTGCGGTCCGTCGTTAGGCGATCGTTAGAATGCGATTGCGACCAAGGAGGTAGCCCGTGGCAGTCGTGAAGACCATCGATCTGGTAGGCGTCTCGTCGGAGGGCTGGCGCCATGCGGCCAAGGAGGCCCTGGCCGAGGCTGCGAAGACGCTGCGCGGTATCGAATCGATGGAGGTGCTCGAGACGTCCTGCTCCATCGAGGACAACGAGATCAGCGAGTACCTGGCCCACGTGCGGATCAAGTTCCGCATCGAACGCTAGCGGCCCGCACGGCCGGCTGCTGCCCAGCCGCCAAACCCGATATATCGGGATGACCTCAACGACTCGAAGGGGACAAACATGCCTGGCATAGCCCTCTTGGGCACGCAGTGGGGGGACGAAGGGAAGGGCAAGGTCACCCACCTGATGGCCGACGCCATGGACATGGTCGTCCGGTACCAGGGGGGCAACAACGCTGGCCACACCGTGATCGTGGGCACGGAGACCTTCAAGCTGCACCTGCTTCCCGCCGGCATCCTGTACCCGCACATCACGCCGGTGCTGGCCCCGGGCGTCGTCATCGACCCCTCGGTCCTCCTCGAGGAGATCGACGCCCTCGCCCTCCGGGGCGTCTCGGCAGAGAAGCTCCGCATCTCGGGCAACGCCCACCTCATCATGCCGTATCACCGGGAGCTCGACCGCCTGACGGAACGCCGCCTCGGCAAGATGAAGCTGGGGACGACCCGGCGGGGGATCGGGCCGGCCTACGCCGACAAGGCATCCCGCATCGGCATCCGGATCCAGGACCTCCTCGACCGCAAGATCTTCGCCGCGAAGCTCGACGTCGCCCTCCGGGAGAAGAACCTCATCCTCACCAAGATCTACGGGCGCCTGCCGATGAACGCCGACGCGATCCTCGAGGAGTACCTCGGCTACGCCGACCGCCTGGAGCCGCACATCACCGACACCGTGGCAGAGGTCCACGAGGCCCTGGACGCCGGCCGCAACGTCCTGTTCGAGGGCGCCCAGGGGATGCTGCTCGACCTGGACCACGGCACGTATCCGTTCGTGACGTCGTCGAACTGTGTCGCCGGCGGGGTCTGCACGGGGGCGGGGATCGGCCCGCGGATGATCGACCGGATCATCGGTGTGACGAAGGCCTACACCACCCGGGTGGGCGAAGGACCCTTTCCCACCGAGGATCTGGGTCCCGACGGCGACCTCCTCGTCGAGCGGGGGGCCGAGTTCGGTGCGACGACCGGCCGCAAGCGCCGCTGCGGGTGGTTCGACGCTGTCATCGTGCGCTACGCGGCGAGGGTCAGCTCGCTGACCGAGATCTTCCTCACCAAGATCGACGTCCTGTCGGCCTTCGACCGGATCCGGGTCTGCGTGGGCTACGAGCACGAGGGAAAGACCTACGAGAGCTTCCCGCCGCACCAGACCATCTTCCACAAGGCCGTGCCCATCTACGAGGAGTTCGCCGGATGGAAGACCGACATCAGCGGAGCCCGCAGCTGGGCCGACCTCCCCAAGGCCGCCCAGATCTATGTCGAGAGCCTGGAGAAGATGGTGGGGGTGCCCATCACGCAGATCTCCGTGGGGGCCGAGGCCACCGAGACCGTGACCCGGCTGGCCCCGGCGCCGGCGCGCAGCGCCCGGGCCTGACGCTGAGCGGGCTGCGATCGTGAGGGTCCTCGTCGTCGGCAGCGGCGGGCGGGAGCACGCACTGGTCTGGAGCCTCTCGAAGAGTCCCCTCGTCGCGGACCTGCTCTGCGCACCCGGCAACCCCGGCATCGCCGAGCTCGCCCGCTGCCGCCCGGTCGCCGTCAACGACCTCCCGGGGCTGGTCACCATGGCCGCCAGGGAATTCGTTGACCTCGTCGTGGTCGGCCCGGAGGCACCCCTGGTGGGGGGGCTCGCCGACGCCCTCCGAGCGGCGGGCATCCGGGTCTTCGGCCCCGGAGCCGGGGGCGCCCGCCTCGAGGGTTCGAAGGGCTGGGCCAAGTCGCTCATGGCCGCCGCCGGGATCCCGACCGCTGCCTCGCAGAGCTTCGAGCGTGCGGACGAGGCGTTCGCCTACGCCCGGCGGCTCATCGCAGCGGGGACCGGCGCGGTGGTGAAGGCCGACGGCCTCGCCGCCGGCAAGGGGGTCACGGTCTGCGACGACGACGCCCAGGCCGCCGCCGCCATCACCGACGCCCTCGAACGGGGGGTCTTCGGGGCGGCGGGGAGCCGGGTGCTCGTCGAAGAGCGACTCGAGGGCGAGGAGCTGTCGGTGCTGGCCTTCTCGGACGGGAAGACCGTGCTGGCGATGCAGGCGGCACAGGACTTCAAGCGGGCGCGCGACGGCGACCTCGGCCCGAACACCGGCGGGATGGGGTCGCACTCGCCCGTGCCGTCCTGCACCCCGGACGTCGCCGGCAAGGTCACGGACCAGGTGCTCGAACCCATCGCTGCGGCCCTCGCTGCCGGTGGCGAGCCCTACGTCGGCGTTCTCTACGCCGGCATCATGGTGACGCCGGACGGGCCGAAGGTCCTCGAGTTCAACTGCCGCTTCGGCGATCCCGAGACCCAGGCCCTCCTGCCCAGGCTGGCGTCCGACCTGATGGAGCCGATCCTCGCCTCCACGGAGGGCACGCTCTCGCAGGTGCGACTCGACTGGCGGCCCGAGGCGTGTGTGGCGGTGGTGGCCGCCGCCGCCGGCTACCCCGGCACCCCCGCGACCGGTGCTCCGATCTCCGGCCTTGCCGGCGCCGAGGCCGTCACCGGCCTGCCCGTCTTCCAGGCCGGTACCCGGCCGGGCCCGGACGGATCGGTCGTGACGTCGGGCGGCAGGGTGCTCGCGGTGGCCGCCCTCGGTGCGGCTCCCTGGCTCGCGCGGCGCCGCGCGTACGATGGGCTCGCCAAGGTCTCGTTCGATGGCATGTGGTACCGGTCGGACATCGGTCCCCGGACCGAATCGGACCCGAATTGGAGCCCGAATTGGGGCCGGGAAACTGGACAGGGGGGTGTGGCGTGACGAAAGCGCTTGACGACGGCGATCCGCTCGTCGGTATCGTGATGGGCTCGAGCTCGGACCAGCCGAAGATGCAGGCTGCGAACTTCATCCTCGAACGCTTCGGGGTCCCGTTCGAGTCCAACGTCATCAGTGCCCACCGCACGCCGGAGCAGGCCCACGAGTACGCCAAGCTGGCCGAGGACCGGGGTCTCGAGGTCATCATCGCCGCCGCCGGCCGGGCCGCCCACCTCGCCGGGGTCATGGCCGCCAACACCATCCTGCCGGTGATCGGCGTCCCCATCTACAGCGACCAGCTCGGCGGCGCCGACTCGCTCTACTCGACGGTGCAGATGCCGTCGGGGGTGCCGGTCGCCACGGTCGGGCTGTCCAACGCCACCAACGCCGCAATCCTCGCCGTGCAGATGCTCGCCCTCTCCCGGCCCGAGCTTCGCCACCAGCTCCGCAACTTCAAGAAGGAGCTGAGCCAGGGGCTCAAGATTTGATCGACCGTTACACGCGGCCTGCGATGGCCGCCGTCTGGAGCGAAGAGCGCAAGCTCTCGCACTGGCTGCGCATCGAGATCCTCGCGGTGGAGGCCCGGACCGAGCGCGGCGAGGTCCCGGCCGAGGACCTGGCCGAGATCAGGGCAAGGGCGGCCTTCGATCTCGAGCGGGTGGCCGAGATCGAGGCCACGACGCGCCACGACGTCGCGGCGTTCCTCGACAACGTCGCCGAGTACGTCGGCCCCGCCGCCCGCCACCTGCACTACGGCATGACCTCCTCCGACATCCTCGACACGGCGCTCGCCCTCCAGCTCGTCGAGGCGTCCGACCTGCTCCTTGCCGGCATCGTGGCGCTGCGGGATGTGGCGATCGCCCTCGCCCGCCGGTACGAGGCGACGCCGATGGTCGGCCGCACCCACGGCATCCACGCCGAGCCGACGAGCTTCGGCCTCAAGGCTGCGGGCTGGGCCTTCGAGCTGGAGCGGGGGCGGGTGCGGATACAGCGCGCCAGGGAGTCGGTCGCGGTCGGCAAGCTCTCCGGGGCGGTCGGCAACTACAGCCAGCTCCCCCCCGAGATCGAGGCCTCGGTCTGTGCGGCGCTCGGCCTGGCGGTAGACCCGGTGTCCACCCAGGTGGTCTCCCGGGACCGCCACGCCGAGTTCTCCGCCGCGATGGGCGTCGTCGCGGCGTCGATCGAGCGGATCTTCACCGAGGTCCGCCACCTCGCCCGCACCGAGGTCCGGGAGGTGGAGGAGCCCTTCGCCGAGGGGGCGCAGAAGGGGTCGTCGGCGATGCCGCACAAGCGCAACCCGTGGCGCTCCGAGCGGCTCTGCGGCCTCGCCCGCGTCGTGCGGGCCGGCGTCGTCCCGGCCCTCGAGAACGTCGCCCTGTGGCACGAGCGGGACATCTCCCACTCCTCGGTCGAGCGGGTGACCCTGCCCGACTGCTGCCTCGCCCTCGACTTCATGCTGGGCGAGGCGACCGAGCTGCTGGAGGGGCTGCGCGTCTACCCCGAGCGGATGCTCGCCAACATCGAGGCGTCCGGGGGGGTCGTGTTCTCGCAGTCGGTGCTGCTCTCGCTCATCGACGCCGGCATGAGCCGGGACGAGGCCTACCGCATCGTGCAGGAGTCGTCGATGGAGGCGTGGCGCACCGGTGGGCACCTGCGGGACCTGCTGAAGTCGTCGCCGGCAGCCAAGCGCCTGGAGCCGGCGGCCATCGACGCATGCTTCGACCCGTCACGCTACCTGCTGCACGCCGGGGAGGTCATCGCCCGGCTGGCAACCCTGGAGGAGACATGAGCCAACCCGCTGTCAGCACCGTGGAGCTGGATCTCCCGCACCTGTCGTCGGGCAAGGTCCGCGAGCTGTTCGACCTGGGCGGCGACGGCCTGCTGTTCGTGGCCAGCGACCGCATCTCCGCCTACGACGTCGTCATGCCCCAGGCGATCCCGGACAAGGGACGGCTGCTCACGGGCATGAGCATCTTCTGGTTCGGGGCGACCTCGGACATCTGCCCGAACCACTTCCTCTCCGCCACGTCGAACGACCTGCCGAGGGCGGTCCGCGACCAGGTGGAGGCCCTGCAGGGTCGCCACATGGTGGTCCGGAAGCTCGAGATGCTGCCGGTCGAGTTCGTCGTCCGGGGCTACCTCGTCGGCTCGGGGTGGAAGGACTACCAGCGGACCGGGTCGGTCTGCGGGATCCCGCTGCCGGCGGGCCTCACCGAGGCGAGCAAGCTGCCGGAGCCCATCTTCACCCCCGCAACGAAGGCGACGGTCGGCCACGACGAGAACATCAGCGAGGCGGAGGCCGCCGAGCTGTGCCCGCCGGGCACGCTCAAGGTCGCCCGGGACTACGCCATCGAGCTCTACAAGCGGGCCGCCGCCTACGCGCGGGGCCGGGGCATCATCATCGCCGACACCAAGTTCGAGTTCGGGGTGGCCCCCGA
Organism: Actinomycetota bacterium; assembly: GCA_036495025.1. Classification (GTDB taxonomy): domain Bacteria; phylum Actinomycetota; class CADDZG01; order JAHWKV01; family JAOPZY01; genus JAOPZY01. The sequence continues at coordinate 7,141 of DASXNO010000054.1, forward strand.
CGGGACCCCGACGGGCGAGGTCACCCTGGCCGACGAGGTGCTCACCCCTGACTCGTCGCGTTTCTGGCCAGCGGACCGGTGGGAGCCGGGGACGAACCCCCCCTCGCTCGACAAGCAGTACCTCCGGGACTGGCTCGACGCCCAGGGGTGGGACCACCGGCCCCCGGCCCCCGACCTGCCGCCCGACGTCGTCGAGCAGACGAGGGCCGGCTACGTCGAGGCCTACGAGCGCCTGACCGGCAAGACCTTCGGCTAACAGCTCCCCTCTTCTCGTTCGTCTTCTCGTTGGTCACGACCGCAATCCCACGTGCACGCGGGATGTGGATCGCGTCGCCGGGTGCGACGCTCGGGTCGATGATTCCTCCTCCCGGGTCGTACAGCTTCGGCCCCCAGAACGGACGGATCCTGGTAAAGACCTACCGGGAAGGGTTCGCGAGCGCGATCGGCCACGACCTCGTCATCGAGGTGGGCGAGTGGTCCGCGAGCGTCACCGTCGCCGAGGACCCCTCGGAGACGACGATCACCGCACGGGCCGACGTCGACTCCCTCAACCCCATCGAGGGCGTCGGCGGGGTCAAGCCGCTCACGGACGCCGACAAGGCCGAGATCAAGAAGAACATCAGGAAAGTCCTTACATCTCCCGACATCTCGTTCCAGTCCACCTCGGTCAAGGTCGCAGGCGACTCGGCAACCGTGAGCGGCTATCTCACGATCATGGGCCGCCGCGACGTGGTCGAGGTGTCGCTGACCGAGTCCGGCGGGAAGGTCAGGGGCAACTTCTCGGTCCTTCAGACGCGCTGGGGGATCAAGCCCTACACGGCCATGTTCGGCGCGCTCAGGGTGGCGGATCGCGTGGACGTCGAGTTCGAGGTCGATGCGCCCGCATAGCCAGCAGATCTTCTTTGTACGCTGAGGGGTAATAATGGCCTATTTTCATACAAAGAAGCGTGCCGAGCTATGGATGGAGCTGCAGCGTGGCGACCGTGGCCGCCGCGACGGCGGCCTCGGAGAAGGGCAACGGGTGGTACTCGTTGCCCGCCCACAGCCCCAGCAGGTCGTTGTAGTGGGGGCTGGCCGGGTTTTCGGACTGGCCCCCCGGCAGGCTCCCGAGCGACGCATCCCAGTCGGAGACGTCCAGGAGCTGGCGCCACGACTGGACGATCGAGACCTTGTAGCCGAGATCGGGCTCGTGGAGTGACTGCGCGATCGTCTGCTCGTTGCCCCCCAGCTCGACCACCCCGGCGGTCAGCAGCTCCTCCAGACCCGGGACCATGCCGAGCTGGCCGGCGAACGTCGCCTTGTGCAGCGCTCCCCAGCGCCAGGCGGCCATGTCGTCGCCCAGGCGTTCCCTGAGCTCGTCCAGGGCGGCGTCGAGGGCCTCACGCAGGACGTCGTCCCTCGCCTGCGCCCCGTCGGCCCCGAACCAGCGGGCGGTCGGGTAGGCGAGCATCGCCGGGAGGGCGAGGAACTCGAAGGCATTCGACCACTGCCGGCGGCCGTGGAAGTGGAGGTACAGCTCCTTGCCGAGGCGGGGGAGGAGCACCCTGCGGGCGAGGTGGTAGCACCAGGACTCGTAGACCGCCGCGGGGGCCGACGAGGCGGCGAGGTCGTGGTCCCACTCGGCGAGCAGGCCGATCGCCTGCTTCTGGCGCTCGTCGGCCGGTGCCACCGCCAGCAGGTAGGGCAGCACCTCGGCCACCGCAGGCGACACGGTGTCGCTCTGGATCCTGGCGAAGGTCTCCAGCGTGTGCTTGGGGGTGGCGCAGATCAGCTCGCCGATGCGCATCACCCGGAACGGCGGCAGGAAGTCGCCGGACAGCAGGTGGGGGTAGCTGTCGTGGTGGGGCTTGTTGTTGGCGTTGCAGAGGAAGCCCTCGGAAGGGTTGAAGGCCCAGGGCAGCTCCCCGGATGGCACGTCGCCCACCCACTCGTACTCGTCCGTCCAGCCGGGCACGGGCAGGGTGCCGTCGCCCCTGGCTCGCACGGGGTGGCGGCCCCAGAGCTGGTACCCGATGTTGCCCTCGACGTCGGCGTACAGGAAGTTGAGCGTCGGGCACTCCCAGCCGTGCAGCGCCGCCCGGAACTCCTCCCAGCCAGACGCGGCGTTGATGCGGGTGAGGTTCGAGGGCCGGACCGACGCCTGGGCCGCCGTCCAGCGCAGCGCGTAGGACCCGGTGATCCCGTCCTCGATGCAGGTGGGGTCGGCGATGCCGATGAGGTAGGAGTCGAGGAGCGGACCGTGCCGGGTCTCCTTGACCTCGAGGACGACCTCGTCGCCGTCTCGGATCGTGATTGTCTCGGTGCGGATGGTGAGTGGCTCCCAGGCCCCGTTGTACTCCGCCGACGTCCCGTCCTCGGACAGGTGTTCCAGGTAGAGGTCCGCGACGTCGGACTCGGTGTCGGTGACGCCCCAGGCGATGCGCTCGTTGTGGCCGATGACGATGCCCGGGGCGAACGGCAGCGATGCCCCCGCGGCGTGGAAGCCGGGAGCGGCCAGGTCGCACTCGTACCACATGGCCGGCAGGAGGATCGCCAGGTGCGGGTCGTTGGCGAGCAGCGGCTTGCCGGTGGCGCTGCGCTCCCCGGCGACCACCCACTCGTTCGAGCCCTGCCCGGAGGTCGGCAGGTGGGAGTGGGCCAACAGGGCGCTGCGAGCGGGATGCGTGCTCTTGCCTGCCTGGATGATGGCGGGGAGGTTCCGGACGTCCGGGAAGAGGTCGAGCATCGCGTCGACCCCGAGGCGCTCGGCGACCTCGGCCCGCAGCAGCTCGGCGTCCCAGTTGCGGGTGAGCGTGTAGGCGAGGAGCAGGGCGAAGCCGGCGGTCGCGCGACAGCCTTCCTCGACCGTCGGGATCCAGGGGTCCGCCTCGAGGATCGCGTACTCGACCGGCGGCGCCGGCATCTGGCTGCCCCAGGCGGCGACGCCCGACCAGAAGGCGCCAACGTTGTCCGTTGACTCCTCGTCCCAGCCGGCGACGTGGCGGGCGGCCATCCCCGGCCAGCCGAGCGTCCGCACGAAGCGGTCCAGCGGCAGGGTCAGGGCCCCGATGAGCTCCGACAGGCGGCCCGAGGAGTAGCGCATCAGCAGCTCGATCTGGAAGTACCGGTCGGAGGCGACGACGAAGCCCTGGGCGAAGAAGAGGTCGTGGAGGTTGGAGGCGCTGATGTGCGGGACCCCCCAGCGGTCCCGGCGGACCTCGACGGGCCCGCTCAGCCCCTCGACCTGGAGCTGCCCCTCCATCGGAGGAAGCGCCTCCCTGGCCGCCTCGCGCAGCATCTCCACTACCTCGTCCGCCATGTGGGACCTCCTGTCGTTGGAAGTCTCACGGTAGTGCTGCGGACGGCGCTACGGCAAACGCCAGCGCCGGCGTTATCCGGCCGGCAGCTCGGCGGGGGCGCCGGTGATGAGGGCGACGACCGCCGAGTAGTCCATCTCGCCGAGGCC
>DASXNO010000055.1:0-9118 GCA_036495025.1 Actinomycetota bacterium
CCCAGATCACCGCGAGCGCCCCCGCCGGCGCCACGACGGTGGACATCACCGTCGTGACCGCCGCCGGCATCAGCGCCCGCAACGCGGCCACCGACCAGTACACCTACACGTTCTCGAACAACGGGTACGCGGTGAGCCTCGCGGCGACGACCACGACGCCAGCGGTCGGCGCCGCCGTCAATCTCACGGTCACCGCGAACAAGGACGTCGCACCGACGCCGTACGGCCTCTCGATCGTCGACGTCACGACCGGGGTCGAAGTCCTCCACGTCGGGTCGGGCTCGAGCGCCTCGGTGTCGATCACGCAGACTGCCGCCGGTGCCCACCGCTACGTCGGCTTCGTCTCCAACGGCGGGGGAGCGAACGCTCAGGCAGCCTCTGCCCCGATCGTCGTCTTCTGGGGCGGGACGCTGCCGACGGTGTCCGGCGTCAGCCCGGCGAGCGGGCCGACCGCGGGCGGGACCTCGGTCGCCATCACCGGCACCAACCTCAGCGGTGCGACCGCGGTGCGCTTCGGGACGGTCAATGCCGCCGCCTTTACCGTCAACTCGGCGACGTCGATCACGGCGGCCGCACCGGCGGCCGCGGCGGGTGTCGTCGACGTCACCGTCACGACGCCAACCGGCACCAGCGGCACCGGTGCCGCCGACCAGTTCACCTACCAGGCGCCGGCAGGGCCCCCGACCGTCGGTGGGGTGGCTCCGGCGTCCGGGCCGCTCGCGGGCGGGACGGTCGTGACGATCACGGGCACCGGCTTCACCGGGGCCAGCGCCGTGGCGTTCGGTTCGGTCAACGCCGGTGCCTTCACCGTCAACTCGGCGACGTCGATCAGCGCTACCGCACCGGCGGGTTCCGCCGGGACCGTCCACGTCACCGTGACGAACGGCGTCGGCACGAGCTCCCCGGTGCCCGCAGACCAGTTCACCTACGCCACGGGCAACCCGGGCCCTCCGACCGTCACGGGGACCTCGCCGATCTCCGGTCCGTCCTCCGGTGGCACGTCGGTCGTCATCACCGGCACGAACCTCCTCAACGCCACCGCGGTGCAGTTCGGCTCGGCGAACGCGTCGAGCTACACGGTGAACTCGCCGACCCAGATCACGGCGACCGCCCCGGCCGGGACCACGACCGTCGACGTCACGGTGGTCACGCCCCAGGGCACGAGCGCCCACGGCGCCGCCGACGAGTACACGTACACGTTCTCGAACAATGGCTACGCGATCACGCTTGCGGCCTCGACGGCGTCCCCCGCGGCGGGCGGCTCGGTGGTGTTGACGGCCACGGCCAACAAGGACGTCGGACCGACGCCGTATGGCATATCGATCCTGGACGTGACCACGGGGACGGAGCTCATCCACGTCGGCTCGGGGGCCACCACATCGGTGACGGTCAGCAACGCGGCCGGTACCCACCGCTACGTCGCCATGGTCAGCAACGCGGCGGGCGCCAATGCCCAATCGGCGTCCACACCCGTGGTGGTGACCTGGCGCTAGCCGGTCGAGGGGGTGCAGGCCGCTCGACGCTGAAAGCGGGCGGGGGGCGTCAGGTCAGGCGGAAGCGGATGGAGCGGGCGATCTCTTCGGCGTAGAGGGGGTCGGTCACCTTCTGGCCGTTGAAGTCCCGGACGTAGAAGACGTCGACCACCTCCTCGCCGTAGGTCGACACCTTGGCGAGGGCGATATCGAGCTCCATCTCGACCAGGGCGCGGGTGATCGTGTAGAGCAGGCCGATACGGTCCGCCGCCCGGACTTCCACGACGGTGAAGAAGTCCGACGCGTCGTCGTCGACGACGATCTCGGGGTCCGGCCGCTTCTGGAGGAAGATGCCGTCGGGCTGGCTGCGGCGCAGCTCCGCATGGCGGGCGTCGAGGGAGAGCCGGCCGCGCAGCGCCATGCGGGCGTCCTCGGCGATGCGGTCCATGTCGGACCTTTCCTCTCCTGCGCCCTGGTGCAGGGGCTCTCCGACCTTCGGCTCGAGCTGGAAGATCTCCAGAGCGACGCCATCGTCCCGGGTGTAGATCTCGGCCCCCAGGACACTGAGCTTGTGGAGAGCGAGGACGCCGGCCACCCTGCTGAACAGGCCCGGGCGGTCGTTGGCCACGACGGTCGCCTCCCAGATCCCGGCCTCGGGATTGGCGACCGCACGGATCCGGAGCTCCTCCTCCCGGCGGAACTCGAGCATCTGGATCGACTGGTCGACGAGACCCCGCAGGCTCTGGGACAGCAGCCAGGCCTTCGGCATGTCGGCGAGGTGGCGCTCCAGCGCGGCCGGCGGGTAGCCGGACAGCGCCGCCCTCACCCGAGTCATCTTGTCGGCGACAACTTCGGAGGTGTCGGCGCCGGCGAGCTCGCCCCGGCGCAGCACGTGGGCAACCCGGGTGAAGAGGCGGGAGATCAGCGTCGACTTCCAGGTGCTCCAGGCGGCGGGCCCGGTGGCGCGGGCGTCGGCGACGGTCAGCAGGTAGAGGAGGCGAAGGCGGCGCTCCGAGCCGATGCGGTCGGCAAGCTCGACGGCGAGGGCCTCGTCGCCGATGTCCCGCCGGGTGGCGACCCGGGAGAGCAGCAGGTGGTTGCGGACAAGCCACACCACCTCCGAGGCCTGCGGCTCCTCGATGCCCATGCGGTCCATGGCGCTCTGGGCAAGCATCTCGCCCCGGAGGCAGTGGTCCTCGTCGGACCCCTTGCCGATGTCGTGCAGCAACCCGGCGAGCAGCAGGGTCTCGCGGTCGGCCTCGGACTCGCGGGCGACGCGCCGGGTGAGCTCGTCGGCGCTGCCGCGCAGCTCGGCGAGCTCCGCGACCACCTCGTAGCAGTGCACATCGACGGCGTAGCGGTGGTAGACGCTGCGCTGCGGGAGGCAACGGATCCCGTCCCATTCCGGGAGCGCGGTGGCGAGGGCGCCCCTGCGCTCCAGGGCGCGGAACCCCGCCCGGCCTTCCGGGCCGCTCGAGAGCAGGCCGACGAAGCTCTCCCGGGCCTGGCTCGACCACTTCGGGATCGGCTGCGCATTGGAGCCGGGCGGGAAGAGGCTGACGAAGGTCCCGGCCTGGCCGCCGTCGTCGTCGCCGCTGAGCAGGGAATCCAGGGCGAAGGCGATCGTGCGGCAGCTCTCGTAGAGCGTCCGCATCAGGTCCACCTCCGGCGCCGGTCCGGATGCGTGGGGGGCGAGCGCCTCGGCCACCGGAACGTGGTACTGCATCTGGAGGACGTCGGTGTTGCGGCCGGTGACGTAGTGCAACTCGTTGCGCACCCGGTGCAGCAGCTCGGCGGCCTCGGTGAGCGCCCCCGGCTCCGACGGGATCTCCCGGGGACCGGCGACCGCCTCGATCCAGCGGATGGTGGCCAGGTCGGCGAGTCCCCCGGCCCCGTCCATGAGGTCGGGCTCGAGGCACGAGCAGGCGTCGTCCGTGGAGGAACGCCGGGCGCGGGTCACCGGGCCCAGGCGGTCGAGGAACCCCTCCGGCGAGCGGCGGCTCCATGCCATCAGCTCCGACTTCCAGCTCTTGAAGAGGTCGGCGTCGCCGACGAGGAGGCGGGCGTCGAGGAACCGCAGCTCGGAGTCGAGCCGCGTGCGGGCGAGGCGCAGCGCCTCCTCAGGGGTGTAGACGGCGTAGCCGAGGTCCAGCTCGGCCCCCCACAGCTCGTAGGAGAGGGCCTTGGCGGCGTCGGTGGGGTCGCGGCCCCAGGGGTGGAGGATCAGCAGGTCGAGGCTTGACGCGGGCGACACCTCCTGGCGGCCGTACTCGCCGAGTGCGATCAGCGCGCAGCTGCCGTCCGCAACAAGTCGCTCCCACAGACCGACGACCGCGGTGTCGAGGGCGTCGGAGAGCTGGCGCACGATGAACGTCCCCGAGGCCGCGGCCGTGTGGCGCGCCCGGATGTGTTCTCGCTCGAGCTTGAGATTGCGGATCTCCTTCGTCGCCACGTCGTGGGCCTCCCGCCCCTCACCACTTCCGGTAGGGAAGGAACTTGCCGTTGAAGGTGAGCTTCACCCGGTCGCCTTTGGGGTCGGGAACCCGCTCGATGTCCATCTCGAAGTCGATCGCACTCATGATGCCGTCCCCGAACTTCTCGTGGATCACCGTCTTGATGGCAGGACCGTAGACCTGGGTGATCTCGTGGAAGCGGTAGATGAGGGGGTCGACGGGCACCGTCGTCCCGACCGCTCCCTTCATCGGCGGCTGCTGGAGGGCAGCGAGGGCGGCGTCGTGCACGTCGCCCTCGAGGCCGAGCAGGTCGACGAGCGTGCCGGCCTCCGCCTCGTCCATGCTGCACTGCCCCATCAGCGCCGCAGCGGTCCACAGCACATGCCGGCCAAGCTTGTCTGCGATCTCCTGGTAGCTGAGCCCGTTCTCGAGTCGAGCCCGGGCAAGAACCTCGGTGCACTCATCCCGCGTCATGTCGGCTGTCCCTCCCGTGCGCTGGTCGGCAGGATCGTCGGCGACTGCGCCTCGGGATCCCGATCGAACCAGCGGATCCGATCTCTGAACCGTACTACCTCTCCCATGACGATGACGGCCGGCGGCCGGAGACCGGCCTCGGCCACGCGCTGCGGCAGGTGCTCGACCGGGGCGGTGACGACCCGTTGCAACGGCGTCGTGCCGTACTCCACGACGGCCGCTAGCGTCGCCGGGTCGAGGCCGCCCGCGATCAGCTCCGTGACGATGTGGCGCAGCGATGCCGTCCCCATGAGCACGACGATCGTGTCGGCCGACAGGGCGAGGCCGCGCCAGTTCACCTTCCGGCCGCCCGCGGACTGGCCGGTGACGATGGCGACCGAGGAGGCCATGCGCCGGTCGGTGACGGGGATACCCGCGTAGGCGAGGGCCGCGATCGCCGAGGAGGGCGCAGGGACGATCTCGAAGTCGATGCCCTCCGCCGCCAGCGCCTCGGCCTCCTCGGCACCCCGGCCGAAGACGCACGGGTCCCCGCCTTTCAGGCGGACCACCCGCTTGCCCTGGCGGGCGAGGAGGACGAGGAGCTTGTTGATCGCCGCCTGGGTGGGGCCTCGGCGGCCCGCATTGCAGGCGGGTTCCTTCCCGACGTAGACGGATGGCTTGCCCTCGACCAGATCGGGCGACACGAGGCGGTCGTAGACCACGACGTCGGCCTCGTCGAGGAGCTGGCGAGCCCTCAGGGTCAGCAGGCCGCCGTCGCCGGGTCCTGCGCCGACGATCGCCACCGGCGGGGTGCGGCGGGGCTCGGGGGTCTCGCTGGTGAGCTGGCTACGAAGGCGGGCGGCTGCCTGGTCGATTCGCCCGCTGCGGACGAGGCGGAGGAACTCGTCGTCGAGGGCCTGCTCCCAGCGGCGTGCCCATGTGGCGCTCGCTGCGGGCAGGCCCGCCGCGAGTGCTTCCTGCCGCACCCTCCCCGCGACGTCGACCACGTCGCCGTACTCGGGGCCGAGGGTCCGGGACAGTTTCTTGCCGATCCATCTGGCCAGGGCGGGCGCCCTGCCCCCCGTGGAGACGGCCACCTGGAGATCGCCACGGCGCACGACGGCGGGGAAAGCGTAGTGGCAGTGGTCCGGGTCGTCGACGGCGTTGAGCAGCACGTGTCGCTCGTCGGCCTCGGCTCGGATCCGGGCGTTGGTGTGCGGCGAGTTCGTGGCGGCGACGGCGAGGAATGCGCCGTCGAGGTCGCCCGGGAGGTAGGCCCGGTGCAGGAGGGTGAGCTCGCCACGCCTCGCCAGCTCCCGAAGCCCGTCGCTGCAGCGTTCCGAGATGACCGTGACCACGGCTCCCGCCTCCAGCAGCGTGCGGGCCTTGTCCTCACCGACGACACCACCGCCGACGACGACGGCCCGGCGCGCGGCGACGTCGAGCGTGATGGGGAGGGCGAAGCCCATGTGGACTAGATCCCTCTTTCCGGTCTTCCCGAGGTTCGATGCAGCCCCGTCCCCCTGCCGTGTCCGCCGATTCCCATGCCGCATCTCCCCTGCCGGCCTGCCGGATGGGTCCTGCCGGATGGGTCCTGCCGGATGTCCCTGCCGGATGGCCCCTGCCGGATGACCCGGCGGAACCGATCGTAAGGGCGGCTCTTTACGCGCCAGTTTCTGCCGCGTTACGGGCAGGCAAACTCTGGGCGTGTCCGGCTGGTTCGTCGCACGGCCCCTGGTCCTGGCCGTCCCCTCCGGTGATGGTCGGCGACCGGCCGAGGACCCAGATGCCGAAGACGACGAGGACCGCGGCGAGGGCCTCGAAGACGAGCGCGACCAGGTCGGACCGGATGTGCTCGCGGAACAGGATGACGCCGACGGCCGAGCTGGCGATGGGTTCGACGGCGGTGAGGGCGGGCAGGGAGAGCCGCAAAGGTCCGGCCTGGAACGCGCTCTGGACCAGCAGGAGTCCCACCATGCCCACGCCGATGAGCGCGTACACGTACCAGCCGTCGAGGAGCTCGATGATGCCTCGGGTACTGAGGACGTCGACGGCGCTCTTCAGTAGGGCATTGGTCATGGCGAAGGTGATCGCAGCGGCGATGCCGAGCAGGACGGGCTTCATCCGAACGCTGTGGGTCTGGCGTGCCCAGGCGACGATGCCCAGTGAGGTCACCGCCACGAACACCCCGCCGACGATCCAGCGGTGGAAGGGCACGACCAACTGGCCCTCGGCAGGCGACTCGGCCCAGAGCAGCAGCGTCAGGCCGGCGATGAGGGCGAGGCAGGCGAGCCCTTCCCTCGGAGCGACGCGGCGTCGCTCGAATGCGGCCGACAGGGCTAGGGCGAAGAGCAGGCCCGCGGTGAGCAGCGGTTGGACGAGGACCAGGGGGCCACGGCTGAGTGCGGAGCCCTGGAGCACGAAGGCTGCCGCATCGGCCGCGATCCCGGCGGCCCACATCGGGCGCTTGAGGAGATGGGCGAGCAGGCCGAAGCGCAGCGACTGCGCCTGCGGGGCCGCCGACGCCTCTCGGTGCTGGAGGACCGAGGCGAGCCCATAGAAGAAGGCCGAAGAGACCCCGAGGATGTAGACCATGTCCGCACAGTATCCCCGGGGCGCCAACCGGGAAGCAGCAGGCCGCGTGCTTCTCGGGTGCTCGTGGGTTGCTTCTCGGTTGCCTGTGGGGTGCTTGTCGGGTGCTCGTGGGGTGCTTGACACCGACCGTGGTGACTCGCGTAGCGTCGGGTGGGGCACGCCTCCGGGGCGGTCCCCCTCGAAGGGAGGACTGCATGCCGAACGGATCCATCTGCCACTTTTTCAGCAGGCTGCAATTCACCAACTGCAATCAGGCTGCCGAATGGCTCATCCTGAAGCCTGCGAAGGTCCTGCTGATCGTCTTGCTGGCGATCGTGGCCGGCCGGCTGGCGGCGAGGGTGGCCCGCCGGTTCATCGAATCGGTTGCGGCCCGGGCGACCGTGCAGTCCGACCGGGCGCCCAAGCGAGCAAGCGCCATCGCCTCGACGGCGGCCGGCGTCGCATGGGTGATCGTATGGATCCTGGCGATCCTCCTTGTCCTCGGGGAGTTCAAGGTCAACCTGGCGCCGTTCATCGCCGGCGCCACGGTCATCGGAGCGGCGCTCGGCTTCGGGGCGCAGAGCCTCGTCAAGGACCTGCTGGCGGGGTTGATGATCCTGAGCGAAGACCAGTACGCGGTGGGCGACACGATCAGCCTCGACGACACGGGGGGCATCGTGGAGGACGTCAACCTGCTGCGCACCCGGGTCCGGGCCGACGACGGCAAGGTCTGGTTCATCGCCAACGGCGAGGTCCGGAAGGTGGCGAATGCGAGCCTCGGGTGGTTGCGGGCGACGGTCGACCTGGAGCTCCCGTACGAGACGGACCTGGATGCCGCCGTGGCTGCGGCGTCGTCGGAGGCCGGGGCCATGGCCCGGGAGCCGGAGTGGGAGAACGCCATCCTGGCGCCGCCGGAGGCCTACGGGGCCGGCGTGAAGGTGGAAGGCGTCACGGTGCGGGTGACCGCGAAGACGCGGCCGGCCGTCAGCGCCTCGGTGGGCCGGGCGTTGCTGCAGCGGGTGGCGAGGCGGATCCGGCGAGGAGGCGGCGGCGGGCCGGGGCCGGAGGGGGGGCCAGGGCCGGAGGGGGGGCCGGGTGGCGGCGGGTCCGGAGCTGGCGGTCCGGGGGGCGGGCCGGCAGCTGGGCCGGAGTCGGCGCCCGCGGAGCCGAGCGTCGGGGCCGGGACTCCCACGCCTGCAGCGGGGTAGGATGAGGAGCAACGTAGAACCGGGAGGTTCTCATGTTCGACTTCAGTCCCGAGAAGCTTCTGCTCATCGCAGCCGTAGCCCTGATCTTCGTCGGCCCGAAACGACTCCCCGCCATCGGCCGCAGCATCGGCCGATGGCTCGGCGACTTCCGCAGAGCGACCGGCAGCCTCGCCGACGAGATGAAGGAGGGCCTGGCCGAGCCCCCTGCCCCGTCTGGCTCCCCGTCGGTCCCGCCCGCCGCCGCGGTCCCCGCGCCCTCGCCGGGTCCGCCGCCCCCGCCAGCGCAGGCAGTGGCTCCGGCACCGGTTGCGCCGCAGCCCGTCGCTCCGGGGCCACCTCCGGCGGCCCCACCTCCTCCGACCCACCCGTAGGGCATCGCTCGGACGTTCCTTAGGTTGAGATCGCGCGTATACGCGCGATCGCGGACTACCCTTCGGTGTCGCTGGCCGTTTACTAGGCCTACCTAGGCCCGGAAGTGCTTGCTGAGGGTCCGCTCCTGGTGCTGGTAGGAGGACCCGATGCCCTGCCCGTACAGGATCGACGGCTCCTCCGCCAGTTCCTCGAACACGAGCTTGGCCACCCGCTGGCCGTGTTGGAGCATGAAGGGGACGTCGTGGGCCCGCACCTCCATGACCGCCTTGCTCCCCTGCCTGGGGAGGCCAGGCGTATGGCCGAAGCCCGGGTCGAAGAATCCCGCGTAGTGCGTCCGGAGCTCGCCGCTGGTGGGGTCGTAGGCGGTCATCTCGGCGGAGTAGCCGGGGGGGATGCGCACCCGCTCTTTCGAGATGAGGAGGTAGAACTCTTCAGGTTCCAGCACCAGGCGGTTGCCCCGCTCCCGGTGGACCGGCTCCCAGAAGTCCTCAGGGTCGTAGTGATCTCGCTTCGTGAGGTCGAGCAGCTGGCTGTTCTTCTTGGCTCGGAACCCGACCCGGCCGTCGTCGGTGCCGACGAGGTCGAC
>DASXNO010000056.1:0-7482 GCA_036495025.1 Actinomycetota bacterium
GCCGTTCGGGGCATCCCCTACCTGTACACGTTCCACGCTCCCGTCTACCGCGAGGCGCTCGACGAGCGGCAGGGCTCGTACGCGCTCCCGCGGGTCCTCCAGGCCCCCGCCGTGGCGGGCCTCAAGGGCGCGGAGGCCCTCGTCGTCCGGCGGGCGTCGAGGGTCTTCGCATTGAGCCGGTACATGCAGGGCGAGCTGGCGCAGCTCTCGAAGCGCGCGGCCGCCTCGTCGATCCTGATCCCCGGGGGCATCGACACGCGGCAGTTCTCACCGGGGCCAGCGCAACGGGACGAATGGGCCTGCCGAGGCGAACCACTCCTCTTCGCCGCCCGCCGCTTCACTCCCCGAACCGGGATCCTCGAGCTTGTCCGGGCGATGCCGTCGGTGTTGGCGCGCCACCCTGGAGCTCGGCTTGCCGTCGCGGGAGACGGCCACCTGCGGCCGGCCGTCGAGGACACGATCCGGCGCCTCGGGCTCGACGAGGCGGTCCGCCTGCTCGGACGGATCAGCGACGAGGCACTCGTCAACTGGTACCGGCAGGCGACCCTCAGCGTGATGCCAACCCAGTCCCTGGAGGGATTCGGGCTGTCGACCGCCGAGTCCCTCGCCTGCGGGACACCGGTCGTGGCCACCCCGCTCGGCGGGAACCTCGAGCTGCTCTCCTCCCTCAGCCCCCGCCTGCTTGCCCGGGGCAGCACCCCCGACGACCTCAGCAGCGCCATCTGCCGGATGGTCGACGCCCCCGGCCTGCTCAGCGACGTGCGGGCTCGGGCACGGGCCCACGTGCATCCTTCGATGTCCTGGGACGACATCGCCGGGCGCCACGTCGGGCACTACGCCGCCGCCGTTCGCCGGCACATCGAGGCGGCGCCGGCGCCGGCGCCCGAGCCGGGCTGAGGCATGCCAGAGGCCCGCACCGGTCATGACACCGGTCATGACAACAACTACGACGTCCTGCGCCTCGTCGCGGCCGTCCTGGTGCTCGTGTCGCACGCCTTCGCCCTGCTCGGCAGGGCCGAGCCCGCCGTCCCCCTCACCCATGACACCCTGGGCTTCGACGGGGTCCTGGTCTTCTTCGCCATGAGCGGGATCCTCGTCGCGACGAGCTGGACCAGCGACCCGCGCCCGCTCGCCTTTGCGACCAAGCGCGCACTCCGGATCCTCCCGGGCCTGTTCGTGTCCTGCTTCGTCACGGCCTACGTCGTGGGAGTCCTGTTCACCGACCTGGGTACCCGGACCTACCTCTTCAGCCTGGGCCCCCTGAAGTACGTCGTGACGAACACACTCATGCTGACGAACTACTCCCTGCCCGGGGTCTTCTCCCACAATCCCAGCTCGACGGTCAACGGGTCGTTGGGCACGCTGCCGATCGAGGTCAAGGCCTACGTGCTGCTCTGCGCCGTTGGTCTCCTCATCGCCTCGAAGAGCTGGCGGATGCGGAGTGCCCTGCTCGTCGGCCTCGCCGTGGCGGTGGCCGTCAGCTATTCGACCGGCGTGAAGTCGGTCGAGACGGTGACGGTCCTCTTCGCCGTGTTCGCCGGCGGTGCCCTCGCAAGCCGGCTCCAGGGCCGCATCGGGCTCACCACCCCCGGATTCCTGGCAGCCTTCGTCGCCTGGGTGGCCTCCTACCACCTGCCATTCCCGCTCCATGTCGGGATCCTGGCCGTCTCGGTGCCCTACCTGGTCCTGTTCCTCGGGCACCGGGCCCTGGCACGGGCCCGGCCTCTGGCCGCTGGCCGGGACGTGTCCTACGGGCTCTACATCTATGCCTTTCCCGTCGAGCAGGCCTTCGTGGCCCTGCATCCGCATCTCGGATGGGGCACCCTCGTCCTGTCGTCGCTTGCCGCCACCTACCTCCTTGCCCTCGCCTCGTGGAGCCTGGTGGAGCGACCCTCGCTCCGCCTGAAGCGGTTGGTCGGCCCGCGGTCCCCGGCGACGTCGACGCCGGGAGGCACGGGAGTGGACGAGGGGGCCGTCTCCCGCCAGGCTTGACCGGAATGCGTCAGGCCGAGGTGAGTCCGAAATCGCGCGCCTGCGCGCGAAACGAGACCTTGGTCTCACGGGGGCGTGCCCTGGGGGCGTTGGCCGTCGCGTGTTGCCTCGTCGCCACCGGCTGCGTGCAGCATCGTGCGAAGGCCCCGCTGGGAGCACCGGGCGCCGGCACCTCCGCGCCGGCAGGTCCGCCGGCCGACGTGAGTGCCACGGTCCGGGCGCAGATCACCGACCTCCTCTCCCACTCGGTCGTGGAGCTCTCCACACGGTCGGGGCCGTCCGACCCACGCTATTTCCAGGACGGGGTGTGGGTGAGCGGCCAGGACGACTGCTTCCGGTGCAACGTGGGCCCGGGCGTGGCGGCGGCAGCGCTTGCCGGCGCCTCCGGCGACACGCGCGCGTTCACCCTCGCCACCCAGACGTTCGATCACGCCATCGCCACGCACCGCCGGCCGGATGGGAGTTTCGGTCCCCCCGCCCCGGGCGAAGGCGGCCCCAGCATCCAGACCATGATGTTCGCCAACGAGCTCGGCACCGCCCTGATCGTCCTCAGGTCCCGGCTCGATACCGCTCGCATCCGGACGTGGACGATGGCACTGACCGGAGCCGCCGACTACCTGATCCACAACAAGGACCTGAGCTTCTACGCGAACGGCAACATCGCGCTGGGCAACGCCGTGGTGATGGCCTTCGCCTACCGGGTGTCGGGTCAGGCGGCGTACCGCGCCGCCTACGAACAGGCACTGAGCTTCGCACTCGAACCCGATCAGAAGCGCTGGGCCGGCTATGGCCTGACCTATTCCAAGGCACCCAAACGAGCCGACGGGGCCGACGGGGCCGCCTACCTCGGCGAGTCGGCAGGGGGTACCCCGGGCTTCGATCCCGAATACACCGTCCTGCAGGCGGACGTGGCGACCCGCCTGTTCTGGCTCACCCAGGACCCACGGGCGCTGCGGTTGATGAACCTGTTCATGAACGAGCTGCTTCCCCGCATCGACACGACGCACTGGACCCTCGATGCCAGCAGGGGAAGCCGCCATCCGCAAGCAAGCCGCAGCGTCGGGTTCAACTCACCCGTGCTGGCGGTCCTTGCCTGGAAGGGCGGCCGGAGCGACCTGGCGCCGCTCGTCTCTTCCCAGATCGCAACGATCGTCCGCAACTTCCGGGGCGCGCTGAGCTACACCAATCCGGGGATGTACTTCGACTTCGGGAGCGAGCTCGCGTCGCTGCAGCTTGCCATCTGGGGGGCGGCATGAAGACGGAGGGACTACCCCGTTTTGGTTCCAACAGGTTATGAAAGGCAGACTGCAAGGCGCCGATACCTTGATGTGAGAGAGCGCTGACTTAAGGATCCTCTCGACGACGGCAAGCCCGGGGCACTCCCGGGAACCGCACAATCGTGGACCTCCTCACGAGGCCGCCAGACCGCCGAAGGAGGATCCCATGAAGGCCGTTGTCGCTATTGGCTCGCTCGTCATCTCCGCCTGCATCCTCGTCGCCTCACCCTTCGGCTCGACGGTCGCGTTTGCGGCCCGCGCGCCTGGTCTGCACCCCACGGCGGGGAGCCCGCTGGCCGGCGACGTTGCTGGCGACGCGCTCCCGGCCTCCCCCACTGCCAGCGACCGCGCCCGGCTGCTCTCGCTGCTCTCGGACTCCGTGACGTCGCTCTCCGTTCAGTCGGGGCCGTCCGATCCCCGCTACTTCAGCGGGGGGGTCTGGCTGAGCGGCCAGGACGACTGCTTCCGGTGCAACATCGGCCCCGGGGTGGCCGCGGCCGCCCTCGGCGCCAGAGCCGTGAGCGCGACGGCGCTGGACCTTGCGATCCAGACCTTTGACCACGCCATCGCGGCCCATCGCCAGGCAGACGGGAGCTTCGGACCTCCCTACGGCACGGAGAGCGGTCCGGACATCCAGACGATGATGTTTGCCAACGAGCTGGGCACCGCGCTCATGGTCCTCTCGCCGCAGCTCGATCCCGGCCGCATCCAGGCCTGGACGTCGGCCCTCACCGGCGCCGCAGATTTCCTGATCCGCAACGGCAACCTGGCCTGGTACACCAACGGCAACATCGTCCTCGGCAACACCCTGACCATGGCGCTCGCCTACCGCCTGACGGGGAACGCGACGTACCGGTCAGCCTACGAGCAGGCACTCGCCTTTGCGCTCGCTCCGGACCCGGTGCACTGGCACGGCTACGGCCTCGTCTATTCGGTGACGCCGACCTTCTCCGACGGCTCCGACGGGGCCGGCTACCTGACGGAGTCGGGGGGATCCGGCCCCGGGTACGACCCCGAGTACACGGGCTTGCAGGCGGACATGGCCACCCGGCTCTTCTGGGTCAACGGAGACCAGCGGGTGCTGCGGCTGATGAATCTGTTGATGAACCAGATCCGGCCCCGCATCGATACCACGGCCTGGACGCTCGACACCAGCGGAGGCTCCCGCCACCAGGACCAGCACCGGATCGTCAGCTTCAACTCCCCGGTGCTGGACGTCCTTGCCTGGCAGGGCGGCCGTGCGGACCTGGCGCCGCTCGTCAGCTCTCAGATGGCGGCGATCGACCAGAACTTCCGCTACGCCCTGACGGTGACCGACATCGGGATGTACTACAACCTCGGCAGCGAGGCGACCTCGCTGTTCCTCGTGGCCACGCAAAGCGCCACGGACCGTGCCCCCCTGCTCCCGCTGCTCTCCGACGCTGTCAACTCCCTGTCCGGCCGGTCGGGACCGTCCGATCCCCGCTACTTCAGCGGAGGGGTCTGGGTGAGTGGTCAGGACAACTGCTTCCGGTGCAACATCGGTCCCGGCGTAGCGGCCGCGGCCCTGGCGGCATCGACGGGTGACCGGCTTGACTTCGGCCTGGCGGTCCTGACGTTCGACCAGGCCATCGCCGCGCACCGCCAGCCGGACGGGAGCTTCGGCCCTCCCTCCGGCAGTGAGACGAGTGACGACATCCAGACGATGATGTTCGCCAACGAGCTCGGGACGGCGCTGACCGCCCTGACGCCACAGCTCGATCCCGGGCGCATCCAGGCCTGGAGTTCGGCGCTGACCGGTGCCGCAGATTTCCTGATCCGCAACGGCAACCTGTCCTGGTACACGAACGGCAGCATCGTCCTCGGCAACGCCCTCACCATGGCGCTCGCCTACCGCGTGACGGGCAACGCGACGTACCAGGCCGCCTACGAGCAGGCACTCGCCTTTGCGGTCGCCCCGGACCAGCAGCTCTGGCCCGGCTACGGCCTCGTCTCCACGACGGCGACGAACCGCCCCGACGGCCGGGACGGAGCCGGGTACCTCACGGAGAACGGGGGCAACGGCCCCGGCTACGACGCCGAGGCAACCTCGGCGCAGGCCGACGTCGCCACCCAACTCTTCCTGGTCAACCGGGACCCACGGGCGCTGCGCCTGATGAACCTGTTCATGAACCAGATCCGGCCCCGCATCGACACGACGGCGTGGACGCTCGACACGAGCGGAGGGACGCTGCACCCACAGCCCGGACGGAGCGTCGGCTTCAACTCCCCGGTCATGGCCGTCCTCGCCTGGCAGGGCGGCCGGGGAGACCTGGCACCGCTGGTCGGCTCCCAGATCGCCACGATCGACCACAACTTCCGTGGGGCGCTGACCTACACCAACACCGGCATGTACTACAACCTCGGCACAGAGCCGACGACCCTGCTGCTGACGCCTTCTTGATGCTCCGCTCTCCTGTGGAGCTCCGCTCCTTGACCCGCCGTTGCCGTGAGCTCGGAACGGGATGCTCGTGATGCTCGCCCGGCGGAGCGTGAGCCTCGCTGCCGCCGCGGCGCTCGCCGTGGGGCCGCTGGGCAGCCCTGCCGCCCACGGTGACGTGGCGAACCCGTCGAGCCGGGCCGAGATCGTGGCCCTGCTGTCCGACGCAATCCGGTCGCTGTCGGTGCCGTCCAGCGCCTCGGATCCCCGCTTCTTCAGCGGCGGCGCATGGGTGAACGGCGTGGATGACTGCTTCCGGTGCAACGTGGGGCCGGGCGTGGCAGCGGCCGCCGTGGCGGCGACGACGGGTGACAAGCTCGCGCTCGACCTGGCGACCCAGACCTTCGATCAGGCCATCGCGGCACACCGCCAGGCAGACGGAAGCTTCGGACCCCCCGCCGTCGGCGAGTCCGGTCCAGACATCCAGACGATGATGTTCGCCAACGAGCTGGGCACCGCGCTGATCGCCCTGACGCCGCAGCTCGATCCCGGTCGCATCGGAGCATGGACGGCGGCCGTGGCGGGCGCCGCCGACTTCCTTATCCGCAACAGGAACCTGTCCTTCTTCACGAACGGCAACATCGTCCTCGGCAACGCCCTGACCATGGCGCTCGCCTACCGCCTGACGTCCAATCCGGCGTACCAGGCCGCCTACGAGCTGGCGCTGGCGTTTGCGATCACCCCCGACCCGGTGCGCTGGCCCGGCCGCGGCCTCGCCTACACGGTGATCCCGGCCCGCTCCGACGGGTCCGACGGAGCCGGCTACCTGACGGAGGCGGGGCTCAGCGGGCCCGGGTACGACCCCGAGTACACGATGCTGCAGGCCGACGTCGCCACCCGGCTCTTCTGGGCCAATGGGGACCCGCGGGCGCTGCGCCTGATGAACCTGTTCATGAACCAGCTCCGGCCCCGGATCGACACGGCGGCCTGGACGCTCGACACCAGCGGCGGCAGTCGCCACCCCCAGGCCAACCGTACGGTCGGCTTCTACTCTCCGGTGCTGCCGGTCCTCGCCTGGCAGGGAGGACGGGACGACCTGGCGCCACTCGTCAGCTCCCAGATCGCAGTCATCGATCAGGGCTTCCGTGGTGCGCTCACGTACACGAGCGACGGGATGTACTTCGACTTCGGCAGCGAGCCAGCCTCCATTCTCCTGGCGGCCGGGTCGAGGCCGGCGAGGCCGGGAGGGTACTGGATGCTCTCCGAGGATGGAGCCGTGTACGCCTTTGGCGCCGCGCCGGCGCTCGGCAACGCGCCAGTCGGTGCGACGCCAGCGGTGCATCTCGAACCGACCCCGTCCGACGGAGGCTACTGGGTCGTCGACGCCGCCGGGCACGTGTTCGCCTTCGGGGACGCCGCCTACCTGGGTGGTGCCGGATCGATCCCCGCCGGCGAGAAGGTGGTGTCGATGTCGGGCACCGCCACCGGGAGGGGCTACTGGCTGTTCACGAGTCGAGGACGCGTCCTGGCCTTCGGCGATGCGGTCAACTACGGCGACATGTCCGGCAGGCCCCTGAACGGACCCATCCTGGCCTCGGTCGCCACGCCCGACGGCCGCGGCTACTACATGGTGGCCTCCGACGGTGGCGTCTTCACCTTCGGCGACGCCCGTTTCGTCGGCTCCATGGGGGCGATCCGGCTCAACGCCCCGGTCGAGTCGCTCACCACCAACCCCAACGGCTCCGGCTACTGGCTCGTGGCGTCCGACGGCGGGATCTTCTCCTTCGGGGTGACCTTCTACGGTTCCGCGGGCGG
>DASXNO010000057.1:0-4058 GCA_036495025.1 Actinomycetota bacterium
GCAACATCTGCGGGCGGGTGCTGCGCGGCATCCACCCCGATGTCGTCATCCTCGAGCCGGAGGGGTACACGTACCCGATCGAGACCATTCGGGAGGCGGTCGCCCAGTCGGCGCTGTCGCCGATGGAGGGGGCCCGCCGCATCATCGTCGTCGAGGAGGCCGACCGCATCGTCGAGCGGAGCCAGAACGCCCTCCTCAAGGCCCTGGAGGAGCCGAACCCCTCGGTGACCTGGGTGCTGGTCACGAGCGTGCTGCAGCCGATCCTGCCGACGATCCTCTCCCGGTGCCAGATCGTCGACTTCGCCCCGGTCCCCGAGGCCGAGCTGGCGGCCCTGGTGCGCGGGAGGATCGCCCGGACCACGGATCCGGGGGGTCCGATCGACGCCGAGCAGGCGGCGGTGGTCGTCCGGGCATCCCGGGGCGACCTCGTGCGGGCGATCTCCCTCGTGGAGGATGAGCGCACCCGTGCGCTGCGGGCCCTCGCCATCGATGCCGCCATCCGGCAGGCCGCCGAGCCGGACGCCCGGCAGGCGCTCCGGGCGGCCGCCGACGTGGCGACCGCAGCGACCGGCGCGCGCCAGGCTCGCGAGAAGGCCGCCGCCGCCGAGCTCGCCGAACTGGAGGAGGTCCTCGGGACCGGCCGGGGCTCCGGGGGGATGCGCCGCCGCCTCGGCGACCGCCAGAAGCGGGCGGTTCGCCGGGCCGAGACCGACGTGTTCGTGGAGTTCTGCTCCTGGCTCGCCCAGGCCTTCCGTGACCTTGCCGCCCTGTCCGCCGGTGCCGGACCGGCGGCGATCAGTGCCCCCGACCGCGCCGGCGACCTCGCTGCCGCGGCGGCCCGGCGTCCGACTGCGCACTGGCTGCAGATGGCCGAGGAGGCGCTCGGGGGCCAGGTTGCGATCCGGGAGAATGCCCAGCCCGCCCTCGCCGTCGAGGCCGTGCTGCTTGCCCCGCTCGCAGCACAGGGCGACGGCCTGCTTACTACAATCTAGGGGTCCGCCGGAGTAGCTCAGCGGCAGAGCATTCGCTTCGTAAGCGAGTGGTCGAGGGTTCGATTCCCTCCTCCGGCTCTCACACAAGATTTCGGGTCCGGTCAGGTCCGGTCCGGTCAACAGAGGCGCCCGGGAACCAAACCCTCCGGCCGGTGCAGACCCGAGAAATAAAGCCAGGCCAATCTGGGTTGTAACCGGGGTACGTATCTTCCTGTGTCCGTTGACCTTACGACTCAAGGGGAGAGATCCGTTGGCCATGGTTGGGGGTCCGATCCAGGGGGCACGTATCTCGGCGCTGCCTCGGCGCAACACCCGCTTCGAAGCCGATCGCCTGTGCTCGCACCCGGGCTGCATCACGAAGCTGTCGATCTACAACCGGCGCGACACCTGCTTCGCCCACGCGGGCTTCAAGATCCCCCGACTGCGCGGCCGCACCAGGCCGCAGAGCTGAGGGCCGGTCGTCGTCCCGCCCCGGAATGACGGGGCACGGCCCCCCCGGAACCACCCCTGGCCCCTGCCGGGGCCGCCCCGGCTGCCCGGCGCGCCTCGCGGCACGAGCCTCTAGAATGCCCCCCCGAGAGCGTCCCGACCGCGCCCACTCCGGCGCCGCGCGGCGAAAAGTGAGGAGGGTCGATGTTCCGCAAGCTGCTGCTGGGTATGTATCTGGCCTCCATGGTGTTGCTCCTCCCCAGCACTGCACTTGCGAAGGCCCAGCCGGCCCACACGAACGGCAGGGCCCCCCGCCGGGTGCCCGCGCAGGCCGCCGCCAACACCGTCGAGGCCACGGAGACGGGCGGCGGCGCCAACTTCGTCTTCGTCCCCGACACGATCACGATCAAGACCGGCGACACGGTGACCTTCAAGAACACCGGCAAGGTGCCGCACACCGCCACGGCCGACAACGGCTCGTGGGACTTCACGCCGCTGAATCCCGGCGACTCCAAGACCACCCCGCCCTTCACCCAGCCGGGCACGATCACCTACAAGTGCACCTATCACGCCTCGCTCGGCATGACGGGCAAGATCGTCGTGACCGGTGCAGCCACCGGCCCGGCCGCGGGGACCTCGCCGAGCGCCTCCGCCTCTGCCAGCCCCTCGCCCGCCCTGACCGGCGCCGCCCAGTTCGGCATCAGCCCATCGCCGACTCCCACGGCACCTCCGAGCCAGAAGTACTTCCCCAAGATCGCCGGGGCCGTCGTCGTCCTCGCCCTCCTCGGCATCGTGCTCGGCTACATGAAGACGGCAAGGAAGTTGGCTGATAAGAGTTGAGCGCCCTTCCCGCAGGCCAGCACCCGGACCGACGAGGCCTTGTCGACACCGGGGTAGCGCTTCGGGTTGCGGGCCGCCTCGCCATCGACCCGATGGACGGGTCCTACCTGCTCCAGGACCTGGCGAGCCACTTCGCCGAGGTGGTCGCCGAGGCTGAGCCCCTGGTCATCCAGGAAGCCGGGTTCGGCCCGTCCACCCCGGCCCGGGCCAGGGTCATGTCGCGATCCGAGTGGGCGCAGGCCAACGTCTCGTCCATCATCACCCTGCTGGGGCCGTTGCTCGACAAGGTCGACGCCCGGATCCCCGAGGGGATGGCGGGAGGGATCACCCGCCGGGCCTACGGGTCGGCTCTGGGGGCGCAGCTCGGCGGCGTCCTGGGCTTCATCTCGCAGCGGGTGCTCGGGCAGTACGAGATCGACCCCGTCAACGCCCAGGACGTGTGGTTCGTCGGCCCGAATGTCGTCATCACGGAGCGGCGTTTCGGCTTCGTCCCCCGGGACTTCCGCCTGTGGGTCGCCACCCACGAGCTGACCCACCGGGCGCAGTTCGAGGGCAATGCCTGGCTCCGGGGCTACTTCGGGGGGCTGGTCCACAACCTCCTCTCGTCGCTGGAGCTCCAACCGATGTCGCTCCTGGAGCGGGCGCTGAAGGTCGTCGGCTCGTCGGGCTCCTCGGGGCCCGGCGACGGCTCGACGCCCATCGGCATCCGCCTCCTCGACGAGGACCAACGCAGGATCTTCGACAAGCTGCAGGCGATGATGTCGGTGGTCGAGGGCCACGGCAACTTCCTGATGGATGCGGTCGGCACCGCCATCATCCCCACCCAGGCCCGGATGCGCCGGAGCCTGCAAAGCGGGACCTGGGAGGGGCCCCTCGGCAAGGTGATGCGCCGGCTCCTCGGGCTCGACCTGAAACGTGCCCAGTACGAGGAAGGCCAGAAGTTCTTCGACGCCGTGTCGGCGGCTGCGGGCCTGGACGGGGTCCGGGCGGTGTTCGCCAGCGCCGAGAGCCTGCCGGCCCTCGAGGAGATCCGGTCACCGGAGCTGTGGCTGGCCCGGATCAGTCCCTGAGGCCGGCACCGGCTGAACGGGTCCTCGTCGCGTTCAGCGGGGGGCCGGACTCGACCGCTCTGGCGCTGCTGGCAGTCTCCTGGGGTTGCGACGTCGTGCTCGGCCACGTCGACCACGCGATGAGGGCGAGCTCGTCCGACGATGCCCGCCACTGCCGGGAGGTCGCCGCCAGCCTCCGTCTCCCCATCGAGGTCGTCCGGTTGGAGGAGGCTCCGGCGAACGAGGCCGCGGCCCGGACGGCCCGCTACGAGGCCCTCGAGCGCATGGCCGACCGGGTCGGGGCCTCGGTCATCGCCACCGGCCACACCCTCGACGACGATGCGGAGACCGTTCTGCTGCGCTTGTGCCGGGGCGGCTACCCGCTCGGCATCCCGCCCCGGCGGGGCAGGGTCGTGCGCCCCCTGCTGTCGATGCGGCGGTGCGAGACCGCCCGGATGTGCGCCACGCAGGGGGTCCCGGTGCTCTCCGATCCCTCCAACCTCGACGAACGCTTCGCCCGCAACCGCATTCGCCACCGGGTCCTCCCGCTCCTCGGCGACGACGGTGTGCTCGAGCTGGCCCGGTTGGCGGAGGCGACGCGCGCCGCCAAGGCCCGCCGTGACGCCGCGGTGGACCGCCTCGCCGCGGCGCTCGTCCGTCGCCCGGTGCCGGGGACGGTCCTGTGCCTCGACCGCCCCTCCCTCGCCGCGCTGGGGGAGGGGCTCCGGGAGGGTGTCCTGCGGCGGGT
>DASXNO010000058.1:0-2191 GCA_036495025.1 Actinomycetota bacterium
TGGGGGTCCGAGAGCCTGAGGGACCAGGCGGTCGTCTTCGGGAACAGCCATGCTTGCCCCGGAAGGAGGACGAGGCGCGCTCCCCTGTCCTGCCGCCGCACCGGGCCGTCGTGGCCCTTGAGCGCCGCGGTGACCCATCCCGGCAGCCCGGCCTCGAAGGCCACGGCCTCCGCGGCGTCCGAGAGGTCGTGCTCGAACATCGTGGCGGTTTCGGTGGAGGCCTTGAGGACCGCCCATCCCGCATCGGTCCGGCCGGCGTCGATGACCTCCGAGGGGTCGAGCGGCGAAGCGTTCCGGCACAGATTGGCGAGGATCGTCCAGGCAGGCGTCGAAGGGGACGATCGTTTCAGGTACGTCCCGTCCGAGAGGCAAACCAGCTTGCCCCGTGCTCTCGTGATCGCCACGTTGAGCAGGCGGAGGCCGTCGTCGCTCCGGAAGAGCACGCCGGGCGGCAGGGGGGCGGCATCGACGAGGTCGAGGATGATGGCGTCGCGCTCGCCTCCCTGGAATCGGTGGATCGTGCCGGTGTGGACTGCGTGCTGGACGCCGGCCGCCCGCACGAGGAGGCGAAGCAGCCGGGCCTGGTCCCGGTACGGAGCGACGACCCCGATGCTCTCCATGCCGTCGCCCAGCATCTGGAGGGCCACCTGAAGGGCGAGCCAGGCGCTCAACGGGTTGAGGCGGGAGTGGGTGGCGGTGCTGTGGCCCCGGGCGCCGAACTCGTTGGTGTCGATCCACACGACCGGCTCCCCCCTGGCGGGCAGGTGGCCGGCGATGGCTTTGGTGCTCGGTTCGACACCCGGGCCGGCCTGCAGCCGGTTGCCGTAGGAGGGCCCGTTGACCAGCCCCATGATGCTGGGATGCATGCGGTACTGGGTGGTCAGCACCGAGAGCAGGTCGGTCGTGTCGATGCTGCGAGTCAGGCCGTTGAGCTCGAAGACGTCCCGCCCGAGCCACTGCTTCACCGGTTGCGACCAGGACTGGACGACCGGGGCGAGCTGGCGGAAGTCGCCGAAGACGGCGAGGCTCCTCGTGGCCAGCGAAGCCGCCAGGGCTACCTGCGGGGGCTGGGCCATGCTCGCTTCGTCGACGAGGACGCGGTCGAAGCGGCGCTCATGGATCTCCGACGTGATGGCGGCCTTCGACAGGGTCGTGAGGACGAGCCGAGCCGTCTCGAGCAGGTCGCGGCGGGCTCGGCCCACCTGGTCCCGCACCTTGCGGAGGTCGTCGGTCACCCTGGCCAGCTCCCGGCCGGGGTTGCTGCGGGCCCGGTGCTCGATCGTGAGGGAGCCGAACAAGGAATCCTGGCTGTCCATCAATGCACCGCCCCGGCCCTCGAGCGCCTCCAGCCGTGCGATGAGCTCGGGCCGGGATCGCTGCAGGACAGCACGCTCGGTGACGGGCAGCGACTGCGCCTCCGGGAGGAATGGCTCCCATGCCCGGAGCGCCTCCCCCCTGGCCTCCCGACCTTCGGCGGCCCTCAGCAGGTTCCGCACGAAGGCGAGGGCGGCGGCATCGACGGCGGCGTTGCTGTGGGCCAGGACGAGGACGGTTTCGCCGCGGAGAAAGGCCTCGGCCGCGAGGAGGCCAAGGGTCTCGGTCTTCCCCGTGCCCGGGGGGCCCCAGACGAAGCGAAGCTCACTGGCGAGGCAATCGGCCACCGCCCGGAGCTGGCTCTCGTTGGCAGGAAGCTCCTGATAGCCACGGGCGATCGCCTCGCCCTCTTGCCTGTGAGGGCCGTTCGTTGCCGGTGCGGCGAGGCCGAGGAGGCAGGAGACGATGTGCAGCTCCTTCGGAGACCGCCGGCGTTCGGCGTCCAGCCCTCGCAACTCGTCGACCCGGGTCCGCAGCTCCTCCAGCAGGTACCACGGGTTGGACCGCAGCTTCGCCGACGAGATGGACTCGCCCAGGTCTTGCGGACTCTCCAGCCACACGCTCTGGCCGCGGACCTCGAGGACCTCGACCACGACCGGCTCGTCCCCGGTGGCGGCGGCCTGGATCTCCGCGGTCGTGCCGGGCGGGAACCAGAGGTCGGAGTCGGCGTCGAAGCAGTAGAGGGTGCGGTCGAGGCCCGCCCTCAGTCGCCGTCCGTTGCGGACCCGGACCCAGTCGGCGCCCTTCTGGGCATGGCGAGCCTCTTCGGTGAGCGCCGCTGCCATCTCGCCGAGCATGGAGGCGAGGGGGGCGGGGA
>DASXNO010000059.1:0-7119 GCA_036495025.1 Actinomycetota bacterium
GATAGTCCGCGATCGCTCGTATGCGCGCGATCAAGGACTAACCTCCAAGTCCGACAGGCTAGGGCAGGCTCCCGGCCGAGAAGTGATCGATGGCCCAGCCCTGGCCGTCGTCCCAGGATTCGACGCCGGCGAGGCCGCCGGGCAGCGGCGAGTGGTCGGTCCAGGTGAGGTTCCAGGATGACGGCTCGGCGGTTCCGTCCCTCCAGGCCTTGACCGAGACGACCCCGCCCTGGATCCTTATGCGCTCCCAGTAGGCGCTCCCGTCGGTCGTGGGGAAGGGCACGTGGGCCACTCTGGTCTGGTCGCCGCCGACCACCCTCATCACGTTGAGCTCTGGGGCGCCGTTGGGCGAGTCCAACCCGGCGACGTAGTAGGTGCCGCCATCGCTAAGGCTGGCGAGCAGGTGCCCGCAGTCGTTGGCGTAGTCGGCCGAGGTGTAGCGGGCGACGACTTCGGTCCCCGTCGCCCGCACCGGTCCCAGGGTCGCCCGCATGAGGTCCATCGAGTTGTTGCCGCTGACCAGACCATGCCCGCCGGCGGCGGTCGACACCGACAGCAAGCTGGCGTCGCCGGACTGCACGGACCAGGCCTGTCCGTCAGACGCCGTCCCCCACCCGCCGGAGGCCGACCGCCCGGCGAAGGTGTCCCGGGCGAGGGCCGTGCCAGCGGCGACCGGCGTCCCTCCCGGCGTCGGCGACGGCGTTGGTGAGGGCGTCGGGCTGGGGCTTGGTGAAGGCGTCGGTGACGGAGACGGTGAGGGCGTGGGTGTCGGGCTGGGGCTTGGTGAGGGGGACGGTGACGGCGAAGGCGTGGGACTCGGCGTGGGTGTTGGCGATGCTGCGAAGAAGTCGCTCATCGGGGTGGCCGCCGAGTCGTTGCTCGTCAACGGAGCGAGACCCCACGACGACTCGATGGTCTTGAGCAGCGAATAGTGGTCATAGGCCACGCCGGACCGGAAGCCCGCGGGCACGCTCTTGGCGATGACGACCGTCGCCACCTGGTTGTTGCCGTTGTCGTCCTCGTCCCAGGTGATGAACAGCGCGGAGTTCTGGTTCTGGTACGCAGGCGAGGCAAGGATCGCCGGGACCGCTCTCGACAGCCACTGGTCGCCGGTGCTGATCGGGCAGTCGTGGGTGTCGCTGCACATGTTCGGCGTGATCCACACGTAGTTGGGCGTGGTGGCGACGGAGGCGAGATCGGTGCTCAGGTTGCCGTACGGCACGATCTTCGCCGCCTCGGCAGGGTTGTTGCGGACGTCGTTGAAGTAGATCAGGGGGTCGTGCTTCTGCATGTACGGGTAGGCGTCGCCGACGAACCCGGGACTCGGGATGGACTCCTGGTAACTCTTCCAGGTCCGCCCGGACGCCTCGATCCGGTCCACCGCGATGTTCGGCTGGGACTGGAAGCAACCCGTGCAGTCGTCGCTGATGCCGAACGTCGACCCGCCCGTCAGGGCAAGGTAGTTGGGGAGGCTCGGGTGCGAGACCGCCGAGTAGTTGGTGGCCAGGCCGTAGCGCGAGACGAGTCCGTTGAGGTAGGGCGCCTGGGAGGTGTTCCCGATGACCTCGTCGTAGTTGTGGTTCTCCATGACGATGGTGAAGATGTGGTCGAACCTCGGGACGGATCCCGCAGCTGCGGCGGATGCGCCCAGGCGGGCGAGGCAGACGGCGCCGATCCCGAGGACGCTGGCAAGGGCCACGACCCGCCGGAGTGACGAGGAAAAGCGACCGGCCACGGATCACCTCCTGCTGAGCACTGGACGCGTACTTTGCGGCGCACCTTAGGGGGGCTCCCTGGGGCGATCGTTACGGGAAGGTGACGAGACGGGGAATTTTAGGCAAAAATTATGAGAACTTCAACCCACTATGTCCCAATCGCGACGCGCCGGGCGCACATCCGGGCTCAGTTGCTGGACGACCATCCACCGGCGGACGTGGAGACGGTCGTCGCCGCGGTCGGCGGCGTCCAGGCGCAGGACATCACGGCTGCGGCCATGTCCGTCCGGGCCCGCAGCTCCGGCCTTGTGGTCGCCGATCTGTTCAGGGCGGTCTGGGAGGAGCGCCGCCTGGTGCTCACCTGGAGCATGCGTGGCACGCGCCACCTGCACCCGGCCGCCGACGTTGCGTGGCTGCTCCGGGTCTTCGGGCCCGTGTTCGGGCGTCCGGGCCGCCGGGCCGAGCAACTGGGCATCGCCGGTGCACCCGGCGACCGAGCGGTGCTGGCCCTGCGGGACGCCCTGGCGGCCGAGGGGATGCTCACCCGCCCCCAGGTCAAGGAGCGGCTTGCCGCGGTGGGCGTCGACGTCTCCGGCCAGGCCCCGGTCCACGTGCTGCAGCGCGCCGCGCTCGAAGGTGTCCTGTGCGTCCTGCCCGACCCGCATGGCCAGGAGCGCTATGTCCTGCTCGACGACTGGGTGCCGTCCTCGGAGGTCCCGGGTCGCGAGGAGGCGCTCACGCTGCTGGCCGCCCGGTACCTGCGCGCCTTCGGCCCGGCGACCGTGGCGGACTTCCGACACTGGTCCGGCCTGCCCGCAGCCCAGGCGGAGCTGGGCTGGGCCGCTGTCGCTGCCGCCGTCGGCCGACCTGCCCTGCCTGACGACGCCACCGCTGCGACCCGGCGCTGCCCGGTCCGGCTCACGGGCGGGTTCGACACCCTGCTGCTCGGCTACGCCGACCGCAGTCTGCACCTTGCCCCCGAGCACGCCCGCCGGGTGAACGCCGGCGGAGGCCTCGTGCGGCCCGTCGTGCTGGACGACGGGGTCGTGGTTGCAACCTGGCGCTACTATCGTGGCGCGACCGACACCGTCGAGGTGATGCCCTTCCAGGCCCTGGCCCGCCGGGCCCAGGACGGCATCGACCGGGAGGTCCGGGACATCGGGGCCTTCCTGGGGCGGGAGCCGGTCACGTGGGAGTGCAAATGAACGAACGACGTGTCCCGGAGACCCGGTGCACCGAGGCTACCTGGATGGGCGAATGGAGTACTTCCGCTCGGCAGGGGCCGAACCCATACTGACCGAGACGCCAGAGCGGCGGCGGGCGGCCATCGGCCAACCCGGGCAACGGGAAACGGGGTGGGAATGAAGCGGATCGGGCTCTCGGCACTCGTGTTGCTGGCGCTGCTGTGCGGAGCGGCTGCCTACCCGGCCGGCGCCACGCCGGCGGCGCCGGTGCAGTCGGCGAGTCGCCTGGGTGGCCCGCACATCATGCCGTTCAACTCGGGCGGCCCTCGCGCCGCGGCTGCCCCCTCCGGCGCCCATCTCACCTACTACGGCGGCCGGGTCCTCTCCAACCTCCAGGTCGTCCAGGTCGTCTACGGCCCCGGTACCTACCTGCCCCAGGTCACCGGGAACACGACACCCAACGTCAGCAGCTTCTACGCGGGCGTCACCAACTCGCCCTACATCGACTGGCTGACCGAGTACAACACGAACCTGAGCAGCCAGAACCCGCGCACCAACCAGACCATCGGCCGCGGGAGCTTCGGTGGCTGGTACACCATCACCCCGTCGGCGGCCAACAACGGAGCGCAGATCCAGGACTCCAATATCCAGGCGGAGCTGCAGGCCCAGGTCGCTGCCCACCACCTTCCCCAGCCGGTGCTCGACTCGGCGGGCAATTCCAACACCCTCTACGCGATCTTCTTCCGCCACGGTCAATCCATCTGCATGGGTGGGAGCTGCTCGCTGGTTCCCGGCGGCTTCTGCGCCTACCACGGCACCATCGCCGCCGGCGGGAGCCTCCCCGAGCTGTATTACAGCGTGCAGCCCGACCTGACCGCCCAGGCCGGATGCGGCACCGGAGGAGACTTCCAGAACACCACCTCGGTCGCCTCCCACGAGATGGTCGAGACCGTCACCGACGGTGAGGTCGGTCTCGCCACGGTGAACGCGCCGCCGCTCGCCTGGTACGACCAGAGCAACGGTGAGATCGGTGACATCTGCAACGCCCAGCAGGGCGCGATCACGGGTGGGGACGGCATCTCCTACACCGTGCAGAAACAGTTCAGCAATGTTGCGAACGACTGCATCGTGAGCCGGGGAACCGGGGCCAGCGACTTCTCGATATCGGCGAGCCCCGGCTCCCTCACCATCGCGCAGAACGGAACCGGGACCGCCACGATCAACACCGCCACGATCTCCGGGTCGCCGCAGACCGTGAGTCTCGGGGTGTCCGGCGTCCCGTCCGGCGCCTCGGTAAGCCTGAGCCCTCCATCGATCACCTCGGGTGGCAGCTCCACATTCACCCTCAACGCCGGGACCGCAGCACCGGGGACCTCGACCGTGACAATCGTGGGCACCGGCGCCACGACCACCCATACCACCGCCATCCAGCTCACCATCCTCGGGCCCGTGGGCGTCGGGATCACCAACGGGGGCTTCGAGAACGGCCTGGCCGGATGGACCAGGAGCGGCACGACCTCCGTCACCTCGACCGCCCACACCGGGGTGGCCTCGGGGATGGCCGGCGCCGCCACTCCAACCAACGGCGACTCCACGCTGGCCCAGACGTTCACCGCCCCTACGGGGTCCATGAACCTAACCTTCTGGTACAAGATGACCTGCCCCGACGCGGTCACCTATGACTGGGCGACCGTCTCGCTGCGCGACAACACCAACGGCTCGACGGCCACGCCCGTCGCCAGGTTCTGTGCCACCAACGCCGCCTGGGTCCAGGCAACGGCGGCGCTCATCGCAGGCCACACCTACACCCTCACGCTGCTCAGCCACGACGACAACTTCTCGGCCGATCCCAGCTTCACCCTCTTCGACGACGTGACGACCGGAGCCGGTGGGCCGCCGCCACCATCGGGGATCACCAACGGCGGCTTCGAGTCCGGGCTTGCGGGTTGGGCAGCCACCGGCCCTTCGGTGACGGCGACGAACGCCAACTGCCACGGTGGGACCTCGTGCGCCAGGCTCGGTTCCACCAGCCCGACCAACGGCGACTCCAACCGGGCGCAGACGTTCACGGCCCCTGCGGGGTCCATGAACCTGACCTTCTGGTACAAGATGACCTGCCCCGACACCGTCAGCTACGACTGGGCGACCGTCTCGCTGCGGGACAACACGTCGGGAACGACCTCGACCCCGCTGGCGAGGGTGTGCACGAGCAATGCGTGGGCCTCGGTGACCGTCACGATCACGGCCGGGCACAACTTCACCCTCACCCTCACGAGCCACGACGACAACTACCCGTCCGACCCGAGCTTCACCCTCTTCGACGACGTCGCAACGAGCTAGGGCGTGTTCGGTGTGGCGGAAGGATCGTTCGCCTCGCTCACCCATTCCTGGGCTGCGGACTGGACCGCATCCCACGGGCCCGCAAACGGCGGCGCGTAGGAAAGATCGAGGTCGGAGATCCCATCGACGCTGGCGCCCAGGTGCAGGGCGGTCGCCGCGATGTCCAGGCGTTTGGGCACCTGCGCAAGGCGGTGGCCGGCGATCTGGAAGCCGAGGAGCCGGCCGGTCCTCCGGTCACCGGTGACGCTCTGATGGAGAGGGTGAGCCCCGGGGTAGTAGGCGACGTGGTCGGGTGCCACGCTCGCCACGGTCAGCGGATCGAACCCGGCCCCCGCTGCTTCGAGGTCGCGCAGCCCGGTTCGGCCGGCGGCGAGGTCGAACACCCTGACGACCTGCGTGCCGACCGAGCCCGCGAACAGCCGGTCACCGCCGACAGCGTTCTCCCCCGCGGTGCGGCCCTGCTTGTGGGCCGTGGTCCCCAGCGGGAGGTACGCCGGACGTCCGAGCATCGCATGGTAGGTCTCGGCGCAGTCGCCGGCCGCCCAGACCCCCGGCAGCGACGTCGCCATCCGCCGGTCGACCGCCAACGCCCCGTGCGAGCCGATCGCGGCTCCGGCCGAGGCGGCGAGCGCTGCGTTGGGACGGACCCCGACGGCGACGAGGACCACATCGGCCACTCCTTCAAAGCTGCGGTCGCCCTTGACGGACAACCGGCCACCGTGGCACGGCCCGATCTCGTGGACGCTTGTGTCGAACACGATGCGCCCGCCGTGAGCCGCGATCTCCTCCGAGACGAGAGACGCCAGGTTCGCGTCGACGGTCGGCATGACCTGCGGGAGGCGCTCCACCAGCGTCACCTCCAGCCCCCGCTGGACGAGTGCCTCCGCCATCTCCAGGCCGATGTACCCGCCCCCGACGATGACTGCGCTCTGGGGTTCCGACTCGAGCGCCCGGGCGAGGCGCAACGCATCGTCCATCGTGTGCAGCACGAACACGCCCGGGCAGTCGAGGCCCGAAATCGGAGGCCGAGCCGGCTCGGCACCGGTCGCGACCACCAGGGCATCCCAACCGATCACGGCCTCCCGACCCCCGGGACCGGCGGCCAGAAGGGTCCGCCCGGCAGGGTCGATGCCGTGCACCGTCGCTTCGAGCGTCAGGCGCAACCCGAAGCGTTCGAGCTCCGCCCGGCTCCGGTGGGCCAGCGCCTGCCAGTCACGCACCTCTCCGGAGAGCAGGTACGGCAGGCCGCAGATGCTGAAGTTGGGAAAGGCATCGGCGAGCACGACCTCGATGTCGGCGGTGGGGTCGACCTCTCTGGCCCGAAGGGCGGCGGCAATCCCGGCGTCGCTGCCTCCCACGACCACCAGGTGCACGCAGCGGAGCCCGGTGTCCGCCGGTGCTACCGGGCGTCTGCCGCCGGCGACATGGCAGCCAGGGTTGACCGCAGCGCCTCGAGGCGCTCGGGGCGGGCCCGATACCACACCCAGGTCCCCCGCTTCTCCCGGTCCACCAGACCGGCCTCGTACAGGACCCGGAGATGGTGGCTCACCGTGGGCTGCGACCGCCCGAGGGGCTCCACGAGGGCGCAGGCACAGACCTCTCCCTCGGGCTGGGCGGCGATCAGGCTGAAGAGCCGCAGACGTGCGGGGTCGGCGAGCGCCGCAAAGTTCCGGGCGAGCTCGCTGGCTTCAGCCTCAGGCAGCGGCGAGGCCAGGATCGACGGACTGCAAGCTTCCAGGCCCTCCGAAAGGACCTCAGCGACCGGCAACCTGCCCCCCCTGGCCATGTGCCCATATTGACATCTGTCGATGGGTTTGGCAAGATGCTCGTATCGACCTGCATCGATGCATGGGAGGAACGTCAGGTGAGCCGATCCCCTT
>DASXNO010000060.1:0-8564 GCA_036495025.1 Actinomycetota bacterium
GCCGGCGTCCGCGCCAGCCCTCCGGCCGTCGGTCCGCGGCCACCGCACGCCACGGATCGGGCGGTGCTCCGTGCGGCGCTCGAGGCCGGGGTCGATCCCTCCACCGGGTTCTCGCGGTGGACCCGGATCGGTGAGGTTCCGTTCGAGCCCGCCCGTGGCCTGCACACGACCGTGGGGCAGTCGGGTTCCCGCAGGCTCGTCAGCGTCAAGGGGGCGCCGGAACGGGTCCTGGAGCTGTGCACGAGCTGGCGCAGCCCGGACGGGGAGGTGCCGCTGGATCACCAGCAGCGGCGGAGGGTCGAGGTCCACATCGAACGCCTGGCTCGCCGCGGCTTTCGCGTGCTGGCGGTCGCTGAGCGGAGCGACCCCCGTCCCGACGCACCGGTCAACGGCCGGCGCGCGGGCGCCCACCGGCTCCCCGATCCTATTCCGGGCAACCTCCAGCTCCTCGGTCTGCTTGCCCTGGCCGACGAGGCGCGTGGGACGGCCGCGCCCGCCATCGCTGCCCTCGGCAAGGCGGGGGTTGCGGTGCGGATGATCACCGGTGACCACCCGACCACGGCCACCACGGTGGCACGGGAGCTCGGCATCCTGAACGGCGGCGCTGTCATCACGGGCGACCAGCTCGACGCGCTCAGCGACGAGGCCCTCATGGCCAGGTTGCCGGAGGCGACGGTCTTCGCGCGGGTCACGCCGGCGCAGAAAGTGCGGATCGTCGAGGTGCTCCAGCGCTCGGGGCGGCGGGTGGCGATGACGGGCGACGGTGCCAACGATGCGCCGGCGATCCGGCTGGCAGCGGTTGGCTTCGCGGTGGGAGAGCGAGCCACGCCGGCCGCTCGTGAGGCCGCCGACGTCGTGATCGTCGGCGACGAGCTGGAGACCATCATCGACGCGATCGTCGAGGGCCGGGCGATGTGGGCGTCCCTGCGCGATGCGCTGGGGATCCTCCTCGGCGGCAACCTCGGCGAGGTCGCGTTCGAGCTGACTGGGAGCGCGCTCACCGGCCACTCCCCGCTCAATCCGCGCCAGCTCCTGCTGACCAATCTGCTGACCGACCTCGGGCCTGCCCTTGCCATCGCGCTCCAGCCCCCGCGGGATCGCCCGGCGGAGGAACTGCTGCGCGAGGGTCCGGATGCGTCGCTCGGGCGGTCGCTCAATGGCCAGATCGTCCTGCGGGCCACGATTACGGCAGCCGCGGCAACGGGGGCCTGGCTCGTGGCACGTCCGTGGGGACGCAGGCGAGCGTCGACCGTGGGCCTGGCTGCGCTCGTGGGGGCACAATTGGGCCAGACGCTCGTCGCCGGCCGCCGGAGCCCCCTGGTTGTCGGGACGGTCGGCGTCTCGGGGGCTGCCCTCTTCGTTCTGGTCCAGACGCCCGGGCTCAGCCAATTCTTCGGCTGCACCCCGCTGGGGCCGGCCGAATGGGCGACTGCAGCCGGCGCCGCCGGCATCGCGACCTGCGGGTCTGTCGCGCTCCCCTGGGCGTTCTCGCGGTTGCGATCCCTCCGTGACGGCCGGAGGAACGACCACCGCTGATGGAGGGGGCACCGACGAGTTGGACACCCCCGGCTCGGGGTATCAGGATAACCAGAAGAACGGGAATCTCCACCAAGGAGTGCGGACCATGGAGACCACGAAGGACCAACCGACGGATGCGACGCAAGCATCGGAGTCACCGGGCTCGGCGTCTCGATCGCACGGGCGGCTGATTGCCCTCCCCGGCCTGCAGGCGCTGCCGGGCATCCGGCAACTCTCGTGGCTGCGGCCGCAGATCACGCTCCCGTCGCGGGAAAGGATGCTCCTCTACGCGGGCATTGGCGCCATGGCCGCGATCGATCTCATCGACTGGCCGGTGGCGGCAGCGATCGTCCTGGCCCAGGTGATCACCAGCCCGCGTTCGCAGCCCGCGCCCGAGGCCTCCCCGCCAGGCGAGACGGCGGAGCGGCCGCGGCCCGTGGCGTCCAAGTCGCCGGCTCGGCGGCCAAGGGGATAGCAGAGGGGGGACCTGCATCCGGGGTCTCTGCGGAACCGAGGTAGAAATGACGCGTATCCACGCGATTTCTTCCCCAGTTCGCGGGGGCCAGGGAGCCACTCGGCAAGGGTTGCACGACGACCGTCAGGCCCCCGACTCGGCGCCGCTCGCGAGCTGGGCAATGGTCTTGTTGTGGGCACTGTCGGCGATCAGATGCCCCAGGCCGATGATCAGCGCCA
Source organism: Actinomycetota bacterium (assembly GCA_036495025.1). GTDB lineage: Bacteria > Actinomycetota > CADDZG01 > JAHWKV01 > JAOPZY01 > JAOPZY01. The sequence goes on from DASXNO010000060.1 coordinate 2,212, forward strand.
GCTCCCAGTCGACGATCTCGAACGCTGCCATCAGTCCGAGCCCCGCGTACCAGGCGAGCCGCTCGGGCCTGGGCAGGTCGATCCGCAGCCCGATCAACGGGAGCGTCACGTGCGGCGGCATTGCCGCAGCACCGTCGGTCCCGTCGTTGCCTTGTGCCATATCCGTCTCCTTTCGGTTCCCTCGGGGGAGTAGCTCCCCCATCTGTCGTTCTTCATAAAAGGTACAATCGACCGTTAACGGAGTCTTCGCGTTCTCGTTGCTTCCCGTTCGCGCAACCTTAAGAACCGCGTCACGCGCGATGCCTACCTTGAGAGCGCAGGCGGGTTGCCACCTGACCAACGGAAGGGGCGGTTTGTGGAAGAGATCGTTGAAGGTCTGCTCATCGACCTCGCAGTGGCGGTCATCGGCATCGTGTTCGCGCGGCTGCTGAAGAAGATCGGCGTCCTCGCTTCCTGAGCCTTCGCCGGCCACCCGTCAACCTCCGGTGACCTGCTGGACGAGGTAGACGACGCTGACGAGGCTCACCCCGAGAACGATCAACCAGCCGGCAGCCTTGAGGGCGCCGCCCAGCGCGTGATCTCGCATCAGACCCGGGTCGCTGGCCACGAGCACAAGCAGGACCAGGCCGACGGGCGTCCCGATGCCCCCGGCGATCGACGCGACGAACAGCAGCCGGATGGGCGAGACGCCCGCGAAGGCCAGGGCGATGCCGAGCGCCATCGCCGCAACCGCAACGGCGTAGAAGGCGGGGGCATGGCGCGGCCGTAACGAAAGGCCCCGGGGCCAGTCGAACTCGGCCCCCACGACGTAGGCGGTCGTGGCCAGCAGGACAGGCAGCGCCAGCAGCGCCGAGCCGAGCAGTCCGGCCCCGAAGATGTACGCGGCGTACTTGCCTGCCACAGGGACCAGTGCCTGTGCCGCGTCCTGAGCGGTCTGGACCTGCAGGTGGTGCACGCCGAGCGTCGCCGCGCTGGCGATCAGGATGAACCACATGACCGCGACGGCAAAGAGGATGCCGCTCACCGCGTCGGCCTCCTCGAGGCGCAGCCACGCAAGCGGTCGGCGGTCCTCGGCCTCCTCGATTGTCTGCCAGACATACACGTAGCTCGTCAGCGTCGTACCGAGGAGGGCGAGGGCTCCGGCGATGTAGTCCTTGTTCGGTTTGAACGTCGGAACCAGCGTATGCCGGAGCACGTCTGACCAGTTCGGATGCGCGAGGAACGCCGCCACGACGTAGGCGAGCAGCAGGAGCAGCACATAGCGGAGCACCCTCTGGAACTCGTCGTAGGAGCCGATAAACAGCAGACCGAGGATCAGCGCCGCCAGGGGGATCACCAACCAGCGTGACGAGAGATGCGTGAGCAGGCCGAGGGCGGCGGCTCCCGCCTCGAGGTCCGCGGCGATCGTGATCACCGTGACGGCGAGGATCGAGCCGAGGAGCAAGAGCTGAGACCAGCGCCCGAACCGGTGCTTCACCAGGTACTGCAGGTCCTCGTGGGTCACCACCCCGATCCGGGCACTGATGGCCTGGATGACCGCGAGGATCGGGAAGATGAGAATCGTCAGCCAGGAGAGCCCGTACACCGTCGTGGCGCCGATGACCGCCATCGTGGCGACGGTGGTGGGATCGATGTCGGAGGCTCCGGCGATGAGGCCGGAACCGGATGACTTGAGCAGGTCGAGCGGCCGCAACGTCGGGACGTTGCCCCGGTCGCCCTGCCCTGGCCCGCCTGCGGAACGTCTGCGAGGAGGACGCTCCGTTCTACCGCCGAATAAGCTCAACGTTCACAGGCCGGCACCGGCCCGTCTAGCCGACGGGCTCGAGAACGACGACGGGGATCTTGCGTTCCGTCTTCATGTCGTGCTCCTCGAAGGCCGGGATGATGCGCTTCTGGAGCTCCCAGTACCGGTCCCGCTCGTCGCCTTCGGCCACCCGGGCATTCACCTCGAGGATGTCGGTCCCCACCTCGATGGCGGCCTGAGGGGAGGCCACGAGGTTGTGGTACCAATCGGGGTTCCGGGGCGCCCCGCCACCGGAGGCGAACACGACGAAGACACCGTCGATCGGCAGGTAGACGAGGGGGTTCTCCCTCGCCGCACCGGTCCTGGCGCCGATGCTGTGCAGGATCAGCAGGGGCACGCCCTCGAAGTTGCCACCGACCCTGCCTCCCTCGATGCGGAAGCTCTCGATCAGCTGCTCGTTCCAGGCGTTGATGTCCGACACCGCGTTCCCTCCGCCACAGATGGTCCGGATGGCGTACCTCAGTGGGAACCTACCCGGACAAGTGTTCGCGGAACCTTCGCGCTCACGCCACCTGCTGGACAAGTCCCGTTCACCCTGCCTCGCAATGATGCTCGGGCATGACCCTCCTATCCGGCCACCTGGGCCTATCCGGCGTCTCGGGCGACGACCGGGACGACGATGAGACGAAGGTCTCCCGCCGCAGGTTCCTGCAGGGAACCGGGGCCGCCGGGGTCGCCGCCGCCGCGCCCTGGCTGTGGCCCGGCGCCGCCGGCGCCGCCGTCGCCTCGACCGGGCCCACGGTCCTGCGGCAGGTCCCCATCGCCGGGGCGCCACCGCCCGAGCAGCTCCACCTCCAGTTCGGTGAGGACGCCGCGACCCAGATGGCGGCAAGCTGGGCGACGCCCGTGCGGGTGAACCGGCCCCGCTTGCGACTCGGCAAGCCCGGGCACGGCTACGGCACCGAGGTCGACGCAATCGAGCGGGTCTACACCGAGGCCCTCACCGGTCAGACGGTCTACACCTATCACGCCCGGATGGACGGCCTCGAGGCGGACGCCGACTACATCTACCAGGTCCAGCACCGGGGAGCGGATCCCCTTGCGGGCCAGTTCCACACCGGGCCGGACGGACGGTCCAGGGGCTTCCGCTTCACGAGCTTCGGGGACCAGTCGGTGCCCGTGCCGATCGGCCTCGGCCTCGGCCCGTGGTCACCCAATGCCGGCTTCGTCGTCGACGCCGTCAATGCCGCCAACCCCCTGTTCCACCTGCTGAACGGCGACCTGTGCTATGCGAACGTCAGCGACTCGCCGGTCGAGACCTGGCAGAGCTTCTTCAACAACAACATGCGCTCCGCCCGAAACCGGCCGTGGATGCCCTGCCCCGGCAACCACGAGAACGAGGTGGGCAATGGTCCCCAGGGCTACCTGCCCTACCAGACCCGCTTCGACCTCCCCGGCAACGGCGGGGACCCGGCCTTCGCCGGTAGCTGGTATGCGTTCACGGTGGGAGCGATCCGCATCGTCTCGATCAACAACGACGACGTGTGCCTACAGGACGGTGCGTTCAGCACGTACCGGCGCGACCGCATCCCCGGCTACGCAGCCAAGGGCCTCAACCCGTACATCCGCGGCTACAGCGGCGGAGCCCAGAAGCAGTGGCTCGAGCAGACCCTGCGTGAGGCCCGGGCGGACGCCGGCATCGACTGGATCGTCGTCTGCATGCACCAGGTCGCCATGTCGTCCGCCCACTTCAACGGCGCCGACCTCGGGATCCGCCAGGATTGGCTCCCACTCTTCGACCGTTACGGGGTGGACCTCGTCGTGGCCGGTCACGAACACCACTTCGAGCGGACGTTCCCGGTCAAGGGGGTCGTGCCGGGCAGCTCGGTGCTGACCCCGGCCGCCCAGGGCGCCGATGCCGGAAGCATCGACACGACCGCCGGGTGCTGCCACATGATCATCGGCGGGGGCGGTCACTCGGGATTCACGCCGCCGAGCGCCTTCGACACTCCCCACGACGGGGTGCTCATCGTCGGCGTCGGCCCGGGCAGCCCGCAGGCGCAGCACCAGACGATCGTTGTGACCGAGCCTGCCGCATGGTCCGCCTACCGGGACGTGACCACGCCCTACGGCTTCGCCACCTTCGACGTCGACCCGGCTGCGGGCAACGGCCTGACGACGATCACCGTCACCCACTACGGCGCCCAGAAGGGCTCGGCCGTCTATGCCCCGGTCGACACGTGCGTCCTGCAGCGACCGTCCCGCCGCCTCGGCGACGAGAGTGACCGTGGGCTCGCAGCCGCCAGGGGAGCCAGGTAGCCGCTCAGTGGTGATCCGGGTGTGTCCTGCGCAAGCGGCCCGCCGTGACCGCCCAGACCGCGCCCCCCGACGGCGGCATCATCCCCATGGGGCCGGCCACCATCGGCCCGGCGGACGAGCCCTGCTCGGCAGGGGTGCCGCCGATCAGCGCCCGGGTGAGCGCCCCGCCCTCGCTGAGCAACTCGTCGAGCGCCGTGTTCACGTGGGCGTCGGTCACCGTCAGCCGGCCCGACGCGGCGTGCTCGGGCGCCTCCTCGTGTGCCGCCACCACGGCTGCCTTGCGCATGAGCTCCTTGATGAGCGACGCGGCGACGCCGCTCGTCTTGGCGACGATCGCGTCCATGTGCTCCAGGCGCAGGTCCAGCCCCCGGCCGAACAGCTCGATGAGTCGCCGGAGCGCCGCGGCGTCCGGCAGCCCGATCTCCACCGCGAGGTCGATGCGGCCGGGCCGGGCCGCGAGCGCGGCCTCGAGCAGGTCGGCGCGGTTCGTGGTGAGGACGAAGGAGACCTCGGCGTCCTCTGCGATGCCGTCCATCTGGTTGAGCAGCTCGAAGAGGACCGGGTTGCCGAGCGGTGACATGCCGCGGTCCATCGCGACGAGGTCGACGTCCTCCAGGACCACCACGGACGGCTGCAGCATCCGGGCAAGCGCGGTGGCCGGTTCGATCATCTGCAGGCCCCAGCCGGTCAGGAGGACGACGGTGTGGTCGGTCAGCCGGCTGAGGAGGTGCCGCACCAGGAGCGTCTTGCCGTTCCCGGGCGGCCCGTACAGCAGCAGCCCTCGTTTCACATGCTGGCCGCTGGCCCGCAGCCGGTCCCGGTGGGTGGCGATGCCGAGGATCTGCCGCTCGACCGACTCGAGCACGGCCGGCGCGAACACCAGCTCCTCGCGGCCCACGTTCGGCCGGGGGTGGAAGAGGACCGGACCGGCTCCCATGACCCCGATGCGCGACTGACCGAACGACAGGACCTGGCCCCGGAACACGTTCAGCTCGACCATGAGCCGGCGCAGCTCGGCAAGCAGCGACCGGGCGGGATCCTGGTGCGCGCTCAGGAGCTCGACGCTGATGCCCGTGTCGGGTCCGTGGTGCTCCTGGGCTCCCCGGAGGAGCAGGACGAGCGGCACGCCGGCGTCCCGGATGAGGTAGATGCCGAACTGAACGGCGGCCATCGTCTCCTCTGGCCCCACCGCCAGGTTGACGTGGTCCACCGACCCGAGCCCGACGCCGGTGTGCTCACCCATCTCGATGAGGTCGGACAGGGAGCCGTAGTGGCGCTGCTGGCCCGAGAGCCCGATGAGCTCGTGGCTGCGGTCGCCGGACCGGAGATAGGCGTCGAGGGCGACGGCCACGTTGGCGTGGTCGTAGGGCGGAAAGGTTTCCGAGATGATCGGCATCGCCCGGCAGTCGGCGCCGAGATGGGCGTCGAGTGTCTGCTTGAGCGGGGAGGTGGTGCCGGCCTGGGCAGCGACCTCCATGTGCTGGAGGAACCCCTCGAAGAGCCGGGCGAACTGGGCGACGTCGGCGTCCACGCCCGAGAGCATACCGATCGCCTGCCCCATCTGCCCTGACGTCACCGCGATGGGTGACACGACGAACGCCGCTGCGGCCGGCGAGGCAACGACGGACGGTCCCGTTGGGCCCGTTGCGCTTCGTTCGGGCCGGTCCCCTAGCCCGAGTGCCCTCCGAGAAATGACCCTTTCTCGTCATTGGGATCCCCTCCATCCTTGCCGATCATCAGATCAAGCACGACGCAGGGATTGCGCCGAGGACCGTCGCTTTCATCCGGCGCCTTGAGGGGCGCCTCGGGCGCTTTCATCCGGCGCCTTGAGGGGCGCCTCGGGCGCTTTCATCCGGTGGGGGCGCAGCCTGCCCCGGATGCGCCGTTGGTCGTCGAGGCCCGTCGAGGCAACCAAACCGAGCACAAGAGGCAGGAGGTCAGGATGCAGCGGTTCCGGCGCAGGCGAGGTGACGATCGCGGCACGGCCGCCCTCGAGCTCGCCCTGGTCCTTCCCATCTTTCTCATCCTGATCTACGGGGGTCTGTCGTTCGGTCTGGCGATGTCCGCCAAGGGCTCGATCACGGAGGCCGCCGCGGAAGGGGCTCGAGCGGCAGTCGGTGCCTCGGTGATCGCCGCCGACAACGGCAGCCAGTGTGCGGCCTACACGCGCACCGCGCAGGCCCAGGCGGTGCAGGCGCTGAAGGGCCTCGGATCCGCGTCGTCCTACGCGGTCGTCACGCCGACCGCCGGGATGGTCGCGGGGGGACCGTGCGTGGACAGCGCCACCTCG
>DASXNO010000061.1:0-2712 GCA_036495025.1 Actinomycetota bacterium
AGGTTCTCGTCCCCTCCATGCCGCGGATCGATGTCGAGAACATCGACACCGGAGGACTGTCCGGTAGCCAGACCTATGTTTGCCCACGGGCAGCTCGACCACCAGTGCCGAACGGTCTGCTCATCGGTCGTGGCGTCCAGCACTCCACGAGGGACCAGTTTGCTGACGGGGTGCTTGGCCCGGCTCTTCTCGCAGCCGGGGCGCCCGCATGTGCAAACCCCGTTCGGGGTGAGCGAGTGGACGGGCAGGACGGCCCAGTCCCGCCGAACGGCATCGAGCGCGGCCGCGAGGAGATCAGGGCAATGTTCGCCCGACGTGGCTGGAGGGTCCTGGCTCAACCCTGTTGGGCTTTCGGGAGTGGGCTGGTGACGGGTTGGCGCTCAGGGCAAGGGGATGCCCTTACCAACGGGGACCCCAGACCTGGGCCGGATGCCGGCCGAGGGCCAGGGCGATGCGGTCGGCGGACAGGAAGTGGATGGTGGTCAGTTCGCCCCGGAGGATGCGGTCGATCTGAACCCGGTAGCGCTCGTACGGTCCTCCGTACATGGCCTGCATCCGGGCCGCAAGGCGGTGCACGCCAGCTTCTCCCGCCCTTGATCCGCGGTGCCCCCGCATGCCCGTAGCGTCCCGAAGGGGCCCGAGCAAGGGCTCCGTCGGCAGCAAGGCCCTGGACTTCGAAGCAAGCTCCAGGTGGCCGCAGGGCGTCTTGCAGTAGGTCGAGCGGCCGTCTGACCGGGACCGGTTTCGCCAGAACTCGTCCACGGGCTTGACCGTGCCGCAGCCAGGGCACCGCTTGGTGGTGGGAGTCGCGGAAGCTGCCCGGGCGCCGGCGAGCTCACTCGTCGGCATCGCCCTGGCCCTCGTCGAGATCCTCGTCCTCGGTTTGCTGATCTTCGGCTCCCGACTTGCGTCCCTCTTCGAGGCGGCGGCTCTCGAACTCACTTGGGGCGTAACCCCGCTCCGTGAGGAAGGCGAAGTGCCGTTCGTCCCGCGGTCCGCCCCAGCCGTGCCACTCGCTGCGGAGGTTGTCCTCGACCTCGGCGAGGGCGATCGCCAGGGCGACGGTGAGCAAGCGAGTCGGCTGATCGACAACCGAATCCCTCAGCGCCGCCCGGTAGTCCTTCTCCGGGCGACCCCAGGAAGTTTCCCGGACGACGGGGGCCAGCTCGAGGAGTTCGCAGGCGAGGCGTGCCGGTCCGTGGTTGACGTTGGCGACCAGCGTCTCGAGGGCGAGCTCGGTCGCCTCCCGGGTCGGAAGCTTGCCCGCGAGCAGGCGTCGCAGAAAGTCCGCTCTCCCCCGCTCGGCTTCCCGCCGGGCAAGGGCCTCCTCCCGCTTGGCCGCGACCCGCGGATCCTCGCCCTTCACGTCGCTCCCGCCCTTGGGGCGGTGCCGGTCCGGGTTGGTGCAGATCCAGATGGTCGAGGCGTCCCTCGGGTTCACTGTTGCCGCATGGCACGGCTCGCCGGCGTGGGCCTCGACGGCGATGTCGATGCGGGGCCCTCCGAACGACCAGCACTCGGGCTGGGACAGGGCTGCTTCCCTCCGACCGTAGAACCCTCCGCTCTCGGGCCAGGCCACGATGGTCAGGCCGGCGGCGGTCAGCGCCTCCTCGGCCGTGGCCCGAGCGGCCTCCCGCTGGTGGGCGTCCAGCTCGGCGTCGACGGCTTGGCGGAGGCCTCCCCCGGAGCGGGCCGACTGGGTGAGCGCCCGCTCCAGCCGATCGGGCAGGTTGTTGAGTTTCGTGAGGGCCTGGGCGTCCTCCAGGGTGATTCGGCCCGAATCAAGGGCGTCGCGGGCGGGTTCTGGTAGGTTGAGGAGGGCGAGGCGCTTGGAGATCGTGGCCTGGGAGGTCCCGACCCGCTCGGCGAGGCGCCGCTGGCTGTAGCCGAAATCGAGCAGGCGCCGGTAGGCGGAAGCCTCGTCAAGGGGGTGCAGCCCTTGGCGTTGGAGATTCTCGATGAGCATGATCTCGGCCCGTTCCGCATCGCTCAAGCGACGCACGATCACCGGGACGTGAGTCAGGCCGGCAAGCTTTGCGGCGGCCAGTCGCCGGTGGCCCGCCACGACCAGGTAGGCGCTGCCGGCGGGGTCCTGAATCACGATCAGCGGCTCCAGGAGCCCAACCGCACTGATGGAAGCGGCCAGGGCGGCCACGTCGCCGAGATCCCGCCGTGGGTTGTCGGAGGCAGGGACGAGCCGGTCAAGGGGGACGAGGACCTGCTCGCCCTCCTTCGGCTTGGCAGAGCCGAACAACTCGTCGACTCCCGGGAGCATGGCGCGGCGGGTCATGGGATGCCCCCGGCCGCCGCGGTCTCGCGGGCGGTCACGACGAGGGTTGTCCGGCGGTTCACGAGGCGCCCAGGACGAAACGCTGGGCCAGGTACTCCAGCACCCGCTTCGCTTCTGGCTCGGTGAGCTTGGTCAGGTGGCGGGAGCAGACGGCGACCGCTTCAGTTTCGGCATCCTCCGATTTCCCGGCGGCGCTCAGGATCCTTACGTGGCGCTTGTTGAGAGGATCACCTCGCCCTGCGGGCTTGTCCGGCCAGCCGCTGGCCGGCCTGCCCGCGTGCCGGCGGCGGTGGTGCACGCGGAGGGCCTGGGCGGTGTCGAAGCCGCGCTCGCAACCCTCCTCCTCGCAGGGGAAGGGCCAGCTGCGCCGCAGAGGCGCATCGGTTTCCCGAAGGTCGTCGTTCCCATCGTCGGGCGGCTGA
>DASXNO010000062.1:0-5149 GCA_036495025.1 Actinomycetota bacterium
CTGGGAGCTGGCCGAGGCAGGGATCCCCGTCACGGTCATCCCCGATGGCGCCGCGGGGGCCGCCCTCGCCGCCGGGAAGGTGGACGCGGTGGTGGTCGGCTGCGACCGGGTTGCCTGCAACGGCGACACGGCGAACAAGATTGGCACCTATGGGCTTGCCCTGCTCGCGCTTGCGCACGAGGTGGCCTTCTACGTGGCCGGACCGATGACGAGCTTCGATCCCGCCACGGCCGCAGGCGAGGGCATCGTCATCGAGCAGCGGCCGGGCGACGAGGTCCGCCCTCCCGGCTCCGGGGTGGGCGACCATGAGGTCGCAGTCTGGAACCCCGCCTTCGACGTCACGCCCGCGGCGCTCATCACCGGGTTCATCACCGACGTGGGCGTCCTGCGTCCCCCCTACGAGGTGTCCATCCGCGACGGGATCGCCGAGGCCGCCCGGCTCGGGTTGCGGGAACCGTGACGCCGGGGTCGAGCGACGAGGCGCTCCGGCAGGCACGGGACGACCTGGTTGCCTACGGCCGGCGCCTCGCACCGGACGGCCTCGCCATCGGGACCGCAGGCAACCTGAGCTGCCGCGTGGGCGACGTCGTGGCGATCACCCCCCGAGGGGTGGGCTACGACGTCCTGTCGTCCGGCCACATCTGCCTGATGACGCTCGACGGCGACCCGATCGAGACGCCGCTCGGCCCCTCCAGCGAGCTGCCGATGCACCTTTCCGTCTACCGCGGCGGTGACGCCGCCGCCGTCGTCCACACCCATTCCCCGTTTGCGACCACGCTCGGGACGCTCGTCGACGAGCTGCCGCCGATCCACTACCTGATCTCCCTGTTGGGTGGGCCGGTGCGGGTGGCGCCGTATGCGACGCCGGGCAGCCCGGAGCTGGCGGACCACATGGCACGGGCGCTGGAGGGACGCTCGGCGGTCCTGCTCGGCAACCACGGGACCATCGCCACCGGCGACACCCTCGACCAGGCCTACAGCCGGGCGCTCCTGCTGGAATGGCTCAGCTCGCTGTACTACCGCGCCCGGCTCCTCGGAGAGCCCCGACTTTTGGACCTCGAGGAGATCGACAAGGTCGGCCGGCAGTTGGAGCACTACCTGCAGGACCCCACCTGACGCTGCGCGGAGGTGTGCCGCCAAATCGTCAGGGAAGGGTGCAGCGCATGTTCAGCGGGCACTTTGCCACCTCGACCGCTCCCGGCGGCGACGGGATGGGCGTGGCGACATGGGCCGGCGCCGTGGGCGGGGGTGGCGAGACGGTGTAGGCCCGGGGGGGCGGCGTGACCACGGCGGGCGTCGCCGGGGTCCCCTGCGGCTGGGGCGCAGGCTGGCCGGCCGCAGGGCCGGTGGTCGCTGCCGGCCCGGAAGTCCCGGGGGCCATCGGGCTGGACGGTGGCGGCGAGGGGTTGGTCACCTGGAGCTTCACCGCGGGCCGGGACGGGCCGCCGAGGGACAGGGCGGCGACGGTGATCCCGGCGGCGACGAGGACCGTGACCGCCACGACGACCACCCACTGCACCCTCGTGAGCCTCCGCAATCCCTTCATCCGTTGCCTCCGAACTCCCTCCTGGGATTCTAGGCCGCGGGCGGCTTCTTGGATCAAAAGGCCGGAGCTGGGATCTGGTTGGTCGGAAAAGTGTTCGCTGAGCGATCAAGATCCTTGCCACCCTCTCTGCCGAGGAGCTCCCGCGGGCACCAGATCCAGCCCTCCAGGGACGCGATCTCGGGCACGGGCGGTGGGGCGGCCAGGTCCTCATGGTGCTCGGCCATGCCAAGGGCGGACAGGGCGGCGTCAAAGGCGTCCTCCGTCGAGGCGGCCCGCTCCCGCAGGGCGGCGCCGGCAGGCCAGCCCAACCTCGCCAGGTGGCCGGCGCGGGCGGACGCCACCGATTTCGTCACGGGCCCCGTGAGGAGGCGGGGATAGATCTCGACCACCCGCGGCCAGCCCGTCTCATCGAACGGCCACACAGCAAAGCCCTCCCGCCGCAGCCGGGCCAGCAGCGCCATGCCCCGGATCGATCCCGTCCCCACCGCCCCCGCCCCGCCGATCTGGAACACCGACTTCGGCCGGATGGCGCCCGGCCCGACCGGGGGAGTCTCCAGCTCCGTGCGGCGGAAGTGCTCCTGGCCGGTGGGCTTGCCGGCGCCCTTTCGTCCCCAGAACGGCGCCTGGCAGGCGCTCAGCCACGACTCGCCGTCCGCCGCCGCGGCGTCCCAGAGCTCGGGCGCCCCGGCCACGCCCAGGTGGCGCAGGTACCAGGCGGGCACCGAGAAGGCGAAGTCGAGCCCGACCGCCAGTTCCTCACCTGCAGACGCCTGGTCCACGAGCCAGCCGGCGAGCTCTGCGCCGGTCCGCCCGTTCGAGAGGGAGACGAGCTCCCCCGCCACCACCTCCGCCGCCCAGATGTGCCGGGCGGCCCCCTGCTTGCGGCCCGACCAGTCGACGGCGATGGTGCGCACGGTCAGTCCCGGCGCACCTGCGGCGGCCCGCCGGGAGGGCCGAACCCCTTGTGCTTCCAGGCGAACTTGCAGAGCGAGATCAAATGCCAGCGCCACGCTGGTGACATCACCGTCAGGCTTGCCCGCTGCTCGTAGTGCACGATCTCGGCCCCAGGCACGCACCAGACCTCCCAGCCCCCGAGGTGCATCCGGAGGGAGAGGTCGACGTCGTCGAAGTAGAGGCGGAACCGCTCGTCCATCAGGCCGACCTCTCCCAGCGCGGTCCGGCGCACCATCGTCGCCGGGCACGGGACCCAGTCCACCGACCGGGGCTCGGCGTAGTCCCAGTCGTCGTAGACGCTGCGGGCCACCGACGGCGGGGGTTGGCCCTCGTGCCAGGGCAGCTTGAGCGCGAAGAGCGCCGGCAACGTGTACCAGCGGCGTGCCGACGGCCTGCGGTCCCCCTCCGGGGACATCAGCTTCGGCGCCGCCATCCCCGCCCGGGGATGGGTCTCGAGGAAGGAGGCCAGCGTGTCGACCGCCCCCTCGGGAAACGTGAGGTCGGGGTTGCAGAGCATGACGAACGGCGCCGAGGTGGCCCGGATCCCGGTGTTGAGGTTGGCCGGCAGGCCCCGCCGGTAGGGGTGGGGGAGCACCGGGATGTGGGGCCAGCGGCGACGGACCTCGCCGGCCATGCCGTCGGTCGATGCGTTGTCGACCACGACGACCTGCAGGGGATGCTCCGGGGGGTTCTTCTCCAGCGACTCGAGGGCCGGGATGAGGACGTGGGCCTCGTCGGTGGCGACGAACACCATGGCGACCGCATGGGGCATCAGGCGACCGCCCGCTCGTAGGCGGCCACCTGGAGCGACCCCGAGCGCTTCCACGAGAACTCGGCGGCCCTGGCCCGCCCGCGCCGGACGAGATCTTCCCGGAGGCCCGGATCGCTGAGGATGCGGTCGAGGGCTGCCGTCCAGCCGGCGGTGTCGTCCGGGGAGAGGAGGAGGCCGGCGTCCCCGACGACCTCCGGGATGGCGGTGGCCGCGGAGGCGACGACCGGGCACCCTGCGCTCATGGCCTCCAGCACCGGCGCACCGAAACCCTCGAAGCGCGACGGCCACGCGAGGGCCTCGGCCGACTCGTAGAGCCCGGCGAGGTCGCCCCGCGAGACCAGCCCCAGTCGCCGAAGTCCCTTGCCGACCCCGAGGCGGGCGGCGGTCTCGTCGATCTCGCGGTCCCGGGGGCCGGCGGGCCCCGTGAACACGAGGTCGGCCCGTCCGGCGACCGGCGCCCACGCCTCGACGAGGAACCGGTGGTTCTTGTGGGGGTAGCTGCGGCCGGGGAACAGGAAGAACGGTCGCTCGAGGCCGTGTCGCTCCCGCACGGCCTCCGCCCCCCCCGACGGCGCCAGGAGGCCTTCGCTGCCGAAGGGGACGACTGCCACCTTCTCCGGGTCGGCGTCGAATGCCGCCATCACGTCCTCCCGCACGAAGCGCGAGGGAACGGTGATGACCTCGGAGTGGTGGACGACATACGGCACGTTGGCCCGCAGCCACGCCAGCTTCAGGGGGTGGAAGTACTCGGGGTAGTGACGGTACTGGATGTCGTGGATGGTCACGACCGTCGGCAGCACCTTGACAAATGGTGCGGTCCCGACGCCGTGGTGGACCACGTCGAGGCGCCGCCGGCGCGCCATCGCCGCCAGCCAGGTGTGCTCGGCTGCGATCCTCAAGGGACGCAGGTTGGAGCTCCAGGGCGCCTCGACGACGTCCGCGACCGTCTCGATGTCGGGGTGCGCCGCCCGGAAGCCCTGCATCGCCACGACGACGAGCTCGTGGCCACAGGTCCCGACGGCCCGGACGAGGTTGGTGAGCAGTGCCTCCGAGCCCCCGACCTCACCCGGTTCGAGGAAAAGCAGGTTCACGCCGATGCGCATGGCGAAGAACAATACTTCTCCGCATGAGGATCGCCTACGACGCCGCGCCGCTGCTGAACCCCCGCACGGGCGTCGGCCAGTATGCCGCCGCCCTGCTCGACGCCCTGCTGATCGCCGACCCCGAACTGGAGGTGTCGCTGTTCGCCGTGGGGCGCCAGCCGGCGCCGGCCACGGTGTCCGATGTATCCGGCGCCTTGAGGGGTGCCTCGGGGGGAGATGGCCGGGCGACGCTGCGCCGGCTGCGGATCCCCGCCCGCCTCGTCGTGATGGCCTGGGAGCTGGCGCGGTACCCGAGGGGGGAGGTGCTCGTCGGCCGGGCCGGCGCCGTGCACGGCACGAATTTCTGGGTGCCGCCGCTCGGCCGGCCCAACGGGGTCGTGACGGTCCACGACCTCACCTTCCTCCTGTACCCGGAATTCTGCACCCCGCAGGTGCGACGCTACCGCTGGATCCTGCCGCAGGTGCTGAAGCGCTGTGCCGTCGTGCTGACCCCCTCCGAGACCGTGGCGGAGCAGGCGAGCTCCGAGCTGGCGTTCCCCCGTGACCGCATCGTCGTCACGCCCGAGGGGGTGCGCCGCAGCGCCCTCCCGGCCGCGCCGGCAAGGCCGGAGCCACGGGGGGATGGCCGGAGCTACCTCCTCTTCACCGGGGCTCGGGAGCCCCGGAAGAACCTCGACCGCCTCCTCCGGGCGTTTGCCCTCGTCCGCGATCTCGATCTCGACCTCGTCATCGCCGGCCCCGCTGGATGGGGGAGCGAGGACCTCCGCTCCCGCG
>DASXNO010000063.1:0-22577 GCA_036495025.1 Actinomycetota bacterium
GCCGTGACGCTGCCCTCGTTCAGGTAGGCGTTCATGTCCGACTCCCTGATCCGGTAGTTCTTGCCCACCCGCAGGGCGGCGAGCTGGCCCGACTTGATCAGGCGGTAGACGGTCATGTTGGAGACGCGCATCGTGGCGGCCACCTCGCTGACCGTCAGAAGGGGGTCACCGGCATAGCTCCGACGGGCAGGCATGTACGTTCCTTCCGAGGTTGTCCGCATGGGCAGCGGACGCCAAACCTAGCCATTCGACACGTCCGTTGTCAACCTTAACATCGCGCAACACTGGCAACATACCCTCAGCCCCCGACGTAGACGCTCAGGATCGAGTGGCCGAGCAGGATTGCCACCAGGGCGCCGGCCGCCATGAAGGGGCCGAAGGGGATCGGGTCCTTCATCCCCTTGCCCCCGACGAGCAGCGCCGCGGCGCCACCGAGGCCCCCGGCGACGAGGCCGAGCAGGCCCCCGGCGAGCACGAGGCGCAGGCCGAGCCACCCCAGGTGGAAGCCGAGGTAGGGGGCGAACTTCACGTCACCGCCGCCCATCGCCGAGGGGGCCGCCAGCCCGATGACGAGCATCGGCACGCCGTAGAACACGGCGCCGAGGGCCGCGTGCTCGAGGTTGACCCACCGGCCAGCCGCCGCCGCGGCCCCACCGAACAGCACGGCGGCGGCGACCGACGCGGCGCCCAGGACCTTGTTCGGCAGGCGGTGATGCTCGATGTCGATGGCGGACAGGATCACGAGGGCCGTGGCGAACGCCAGGTAGGCCCCCAGCTCGGGATGGAGTCCGATGCGCCACACCATCGCCGCCCACGCCAGCCCCGTGAAGACCTCGACGATGGGGTAGCGGAGGGAGATGCGCACGCCGCAGTTGCGGCACCTCGCCCGCAGGATCAGGTAGGAGGCCAGCGGGATGTTGTCGTACCAGACGATGGGCTGCTCGCAGCCGGGGCAGCGGGAGCCGGGCGAGACGACGGAGAAGCCTCGGGGGACACGGTAGACGGCGACGTTCGCGAAGCTGCCGAAGACCATCCCGACGACGAACGCCAGGGCCAGCTCCAGCGGCTCCGGCGGCTTCAAGGCCGCGTCAGTGCGGATCGGGCGCCCGCCCACATGGCTTCCAGGGGGGCGGAGCGGCCGGTGAAGATCTCGAAGGCCAGCGCCGCCTGGTGCACGAGCATGCCCAAACCTCCGTAGGCCCTCGCCCCGGCCCTGGACGCCGCCTGAACGAGGGGCGTCTCCAGAGGATGGTAGACGAGGTCGACGACGACGGCTCCGGGGCGGATCGCCTCGACCGGGATGAGGGGGGCCTCCCCCTCCTGGCCGACCGGCGTGGCGTTGACGACGACGTCGGCGGCACCCACGGCCGCCGCCGAGGCCGAGCCCCCCAACGGCAGTGCTCGCAACGGCGCCTCCCCCGCCATCGGGGCGAGGGCCGCCGCCCGGTCGGGGTCCCTGGCGAGCACCGTCACGCTGGCGGCTCCCGCCAGCACCAGGCCCGACACCACCGAGCGGGCGGAGCCTCCTGCGCCGATGACCACGAGGGAGCAGCCGTCGAGGTCGGTGTCGGTCTCCCGGACGAGGAACGATGCCAGGCCCTCGCCGTCGGTGTTCCAGCCGACCAGCTCGCTGCCGGTCACCTCCACGGCGTTGACGGCCCCCACGACCCCTGCCTGGCCCGCAAGGCGGTCGACCGCCTCCGCGGCGGCCAGCTTGTGGGGCATCGTGACGTTGAACCCGGCAACCCCCGACCCGCCGAGGCCCCGGAGCACCGCCACGGCGTCCGCCCCCTCGGCGGCAACAGGAAAGCCGACGTAGACCCAGTCGAGGCCGAGCGCCCGGTAGCCGGCGTTGTGGATGGCCGGGGAGAGGCTGCGGGCGACCTGCCGGGGGCCGCCGACGACGCCGGCGACACTCGTCAGCCCGCTCAGCACTTCGGCTGGTGGGCTGCCGCCGCGGCGAACTCCGCGGCGCTCTTGAAGAACGAGTGGTGCACGCAGTCACTCGAGAGGACGTAGTAGAGGGCGTCGCTCGCCGCGGGCTGGAGGGCAGCCTGCATCGACGAGAGCTGCGGGCTGTCGATCGGCGTCGGCGGCAGGCCGGCGACCGCCCGGGTGTTGTAGGGCGACCGGAAGGCGAGGTCGCTCGGGGTCAGGGTGGCGCCGAAGGGCTTCTGCACGGCGTAGTAGGTCGTGGCGTCGATGCCGAGCTTCATGCCCCCCTTCAACCGGTTGTAGATGACGGCGGCGATCATGGGGCCGTCGCTCGCCGCCTTGGCCTCCCGCTCGATCATCGACGCGACGATGAGGGCCTGGTAGGGGGTGGCGCCGCCGGGGGGCGACGACCAGTCGAGCTGGGCTGCCTTCTTGTTGAACTCGGCGACGATCTGGCGCACCAGGCCCTCGGCCGTCTCCTTCGGTTGCACCGAATAGGTCTCGGGATAGAGGTAGCCCTCGAGCGTCGGGGCGCCGGGCGCCGGGAGGTCGGGCACGACCGTGGCCGTGGTGGCGGCCGCCTCGAAGGCGTCGGGCGAGATGTGCGTGAGCTTGAGCGCCCCGACCGCCGCCGCCGTCTCGGTGACCGTCAATCCCTCCCGGAGGAGGAGGCCTTCCGACAGGACGACCGGCCCCCTGGCAAGGGTCGCGACGACCTCGTGGTACGGCATGCGCCGGCGGAGGTTGTAGTCGCCCTGCTCGAGGGTGAGGGAGCTGCCGGAGAGGCGCAGCCAGATCTTGAAGTCGGTGGGCGAGTCGATGACCCCGGCCGAGCGGAGCGACGGCCCGAGGGCCGAGAGCGAGTCGCCGGGATGGACCGTGAACTTGACGGTGGTGCCGGCCGGGGTTCCGTGGGTGGCCGAGATGTACGAGCGGACGTTGTAGACGACGATCGCGCTCGCGAGCACGACGACGACCAGCAACCCGAGGAGCACCTTCTTCACGAGGCGGGTTCCCTGCCGGCGTGGGAGTCCAGCCAGGCCTGGAGGATGACCGCCGCCGCGGAGCGGTCGACGGCGCCCCTCGTCCTCGACGTCCTCCCGCCGCGCCTGGCCCGGGCCCCCGCCTCGGCCAGCGCCCGTCCGGCCGCCACGCTGCTCAGGCGCTCGTCGACGAGGTGGACCGGCAACCCCAGCCGTTGCCCGACGGCCGCGGCGAACTCGCGGGCGCGGGCCGCGGCGGGCCCCTCCGACCCCGACAGCGAGACCGGCAGCCCGACGACGACGGCGGCCACGCCGTGCTCGGCGACCAGCTCGGCGAGCGCCGCCCCCCAGTCGCGGGTTGCGTCCAGGACGGTCAGCGGCAACGCCACGCTGCCGCCGGGCACGGCCATGGCAACACCGATGCGCCGCTCACCCGGGTCGAGCCCCAGGATGCCGCCAGCGGGCTCCGTCACCCAGCCCCTTCGAGTGCCGCCTGAGCGCTCTGGCGCACGGCGTCGAGGGCCGCGTCGAGCTCCGTGACCTGGGTCCCGCCGCCGACGACCAGGTCGGGCTTGCCGCCCCCCCGGCCCCCGAGCCGGGCGGCGCCCGGAGCGACCAGGTCCTGGGCCGAGAGGCCTCGCTGCACGAGGTCCCGGGAGACCGCGACGACCAGGTTCGCCTTCCCGTCGAGGGCGGTCCCCAGGGCGACGACCGCAGGGGCAAGCCGGTCCCGGAGGGTGATGGCCAGCTTGCGCAGCTCGTCGACGGAACGGCCGTCCCGCTTCAGCACCACGAGCTTCGCCGACCCGACCGGCCGGACGTCGTCCGAGCCGAGGATCGCCTTCACCTCGTCCTCGACGCCCGCCGCCTTCTGCTTCGAGACCTGGGCCTCCAGCGCCTTCGACGTCTCGAGGAGCTTCTCCAGCCGGTCGATGACCCCGTCGGGATCCGTGCGCAGCAGTTCGGCGGCCCGGCGCAGGCGCTCCGCCTGGGTGTTCAGATAGTTGAGCCCGGCGATGCCCGTGTAGCTCTCGATCCGCCGGGTGCCCGCGGCCACCGACGATTCGCCGAGGATCTTGATCACGCCCACCTGGCCCGTGTGGTGCACGTGCGTGCCACCGCAGAGCTCCTTGGAGTAGTCCCCCACCTCGACCACGCGCACGTAGTCGCCGTACTTCTCGCCGAAGAGCGCCAATGCCCCCAGGGCGGTCGCCTGCTCGTAGGTGGTCTCGAAGGCGTGGACGGCGTCGTCCGAGAGCACCCGCCGGTTCACCTCCTCTTCGATGCGGGCCAGCGTCTCTGCCCCCACGGGCTCGGCGTGCTGGAAGTCGAAACGCAGCCGGCCCGGCTCGACGAGCGACCCCCTCTGGTGGGCGTGCTCTCCCAGCCGGTCCCTGAGGGCCCACTGGACCATGTGGGTGGCGGTATGGCTCCGCTCGACGCCCGCCCGGTGCGACGGGTCGACGCGGGCCTCCGCGCGCTGGCCCGCCTGGATTGCGCCGGTGGTCACCCGGCCCCGGTGGAGGATCATTCCCCCGCCTGCGAGGCGCTGCGTGTCCTCCACCGAGAAACGACCCGTCGGGGTGACGATCGTCCCGCGGTCGCCGATCTGGCCGCCGCCCTCCGGATAGAAGGTCGTCCGGTTGAGGACGACCTCCCCGTCCTGGGCCTCATCGAGGACCGGCACCTCCGCCGTCCCGCGGACGACGAGCTCGACCCTGCCCTCCCCGTTGATCACCTCGTAGCCGAGGAACTCCGTCGGGCCGCGCCCGGCAAGGGAGTTGAGGAAGACCTCGCGGATGTTGGAGCCGTCCATGGTTCAGCTCCCGCCGTCGAGGACCCTACCCCGCAGCTCGGCCTCGGTGTCCAGCATGGCGCGGCGTCCCTCCTCCAGCGCGAGGCGCATACGCTCGCCGACCGAGGTGGCGGCCTGCCTGGCCTCGTTGACGATGGCCCCCGGAAGCTCCGTCCGTGCCCGGCGCAGCATCTTCGAGACAGCGAAGGCCAGCCCCAGGCCGAGGCCGATGCCGCCGGCGAAGCCGAGGATGCGCCTCACTCCTCGTCCGGATTCGGGCGCTTGCGGCGAAGGGACCTCAGGCTGACGCCCGCGCCGGAGAGGAAGGCCATCGCCTTGATGATCGGGTTGGCGGTGGCAGACGTGACGAGTTTGGCGACGCTGGAGACACTCGTCGCTGCCGACTCCGCAGCGGCCATGATGCCGTCGACCCGGTCCATCTCGACGTTGAGCGTCACCACCGTGGTCCGGACCTCCTTGAGCAGCGGCATGGTCTCCTTGCGGACGTCGTTGATCGTCATCTGCACCTCACTCAGGATCGCGCCGATCTTGGCAAGCACCATCGCGAGGAACGCCACGAGCGCGACAAAGGCCAGTGCGGCGATCAGTGCTGCGGCTTGCCCCCAGGTCAACGGGAACTCCGGTGCAGGTTGGCACTCATGTCGGGCCAAACCATATCGGAACCGTGTCATTCGGTGCGTGATTCGGGGGGACGCAGCTGCTCGAGGCGCCGGCGGATCGATTGCTCCGCCCCGCGATCCGTCGGCTCGTAGTAGCGCCGCCCACCGGGGGCCCCGTCGGGCAGGTACTGCTGGGCCACCCAGCCGCCGGGATAGTCGTGGGGGTAGAGGTAGCCCTTGCCATGGCCGAGGCGCTTGGCGCCGGGATACCCGGTCCCCCGCAGGTGCGCCGGCACCTCGCCGGCGCCCACACGCTGCACGTCCTCGGTCGCCCGCGCGATGGCGACCATCGACGCGTTGGACTTCGGTGCCGTCGCCAGGTAGATCGCGGCCTGCGAGAGGTTGAGCCTGGCCTCGGGCAGGCCCACGAACTCGAGGGCCTGGAACGCCGCCACCGCGACGACCAGGGCCATGGGGTCGGCATTGCCGATGTCCTCCGAGGCCAGGATCACCATGCGGCGGGCGATGAAGCGGGGGTCCTCGCCCGCCTCGAGCATCCCGGCGAGCCACCAGAGGGCGGCGTCGGGGTCGGAGCCCCGCAGGGACTTGATGAAGGCCGAAATGGCGTCGTAGTGGGCGTCGCCACCCTTGTCGTAGCGGATGAGCGGCTGCTGGAGGGCCGCCGCAGCCGTCTCCTCGCTGGCCTTGTCCTGCCCGGTCGCCAGGGCAGCCGCGACCGTCGCCTCGAGGGCGTTCAGCGCGACCCTGGCGTCGCCCCCCGATCGGTCGACGATGTAGGCGACCGCCTGGTCGTCGACGGTGACCCCGCTGCCGCCCAGGCCGCGTTCGGTGTCCTGGAGGGCCCGCTCCAGCACGGTGACGACGTCGGTGCGCGAGAGCGGTTCCAGCCGGAACACGAGGCTGCGGGAGAGCAGCGGCGAGTTCACCGAGAAGTACGGGTTCTCCGTCGTGGCACCGATCAGGGTCACCTCGCCCCGCTCGACCGCCGGGAGGAGGGCGTCCTGCTGCGCCTTGTTGAAGCGGTGGATCTCGTCGATGAACAGGATGGTCTTGCGGCCGACCGCACCCAGGGCCTCCTTGCCCTCGGCGATGGCCTTGCGCACATCGGCAACCGTGCCCGAGACGGCCGAAAGCGTCACGAACCGGGATTTCGTGGCGGCGGCCACGATACCGGCGAGTGAGGTCTTCCCGGTGCCGGCCGGTCCCCAGAGGATGATGGACCCGAGGCGGTCGGCGGTGATCAGGTTGCGCAGCGGGCCGTTGGGGCCGACAAGGTGTGCCTGCCCGACGAGCTCGTCGAGGGAGCGGGGCCGCATCCTCGCGGCGAGAGGAGCGAAGGCATCGAAATGCTCCTCGGCGGCCTGGGTGAAGAGGTTGTCGGCCATGTCCGACCCACGGTACTACCGCGCGGCGCCCCCTTTCCGAGCGAGGTTTGGTTGGATGTTGCTCGCTGAGCGAGCAATTTCCGACCAGCCCGCGCCCGGGACGGCGGCTAGGAAGTGAACGGCACGGGGACCCACGAGTGGCCCCCGTCGTGGGTCATCAGCAGGACACCGGGCTGCGTGCCCTGACCGGCCTCGACGACCACCCCCTGGGTTGGGCTGGTGAAGCCGAGGTCCTGCCAGCCGCCGCTGGGGCTGCCCGAGAAGACGGTCACCCAGGTTGCTGCCCGGTCGAAGCTCGCCACGAGCCTCTGGGCGTCGGCGACGACGATGGTGCCGGGCACTGGCGAGGCCACGCCCTGGGCGTCGGTGGCGGACGGCACGACGGTGCCCTGTGCGGGGAACGTCACCCCGTCCGTCGAGCGGAAGACGCGGACGTCGACGGCCGGCCCGCTGAACCGCCCCTCCGAGCAGGCCGCGACCAGGTCGGTCGGCGTCGAGGCCGCCAGCACGGCCGGCCCACCAACGGTGGTACAGGGAGGTGGCCAGGCAACCCAGCTCCCGTTGTCCAGGCGGGCCCCGTTGATCACCACCCGGTCATTCTGCAGCACCCACCCCGCATTGCCCTGGAGCACGATCTGCGCCGTCGGGACCGGGCCGGCCCCGATCGGGAGCTTCGTGGGCGACGCCTCCCAGGCATCCTGGCCCACCAGCGTCGTCAGGAGGTCGACGGCACTCCCGTCGATGACCGCCGCGCGGGCGAGGCCTGCCGATGCCTCGAGATCGGAGACCTCCGCCGATCCGCTGACCGGGAGGCTGGGTCGGGACCAGTGCGATCCTCCGTCGTGGGTCACCCACAGGCCGGGACCGAAGACCCAGCCGTTGTTGAGATCGGCGAAGCGGATCTTCCGGACACCGGGTCCGCCATCGCCCTGGCTCACCGAGACGGGGGGCGCCGGAATCCCGGCCCAGGTCCGGCCGCCGTCCCGGGTGCGGATGAGCGAGACCGTGCACGTGGGGCAGGTCGCGCCCAGGACCCAGCCGGTCTGCAGCGAGACGAAGGTGACGGACGCCGGGGTGAACCCCTTGGGGACCGGCCCCCCAGCCGGGCCGGGTGCCGGCGATGCGGTCCCGGTCGGCGCCGCGGTCTCGGTGGCCGAGGCCGTGGAGGTCGGGGTACGGGCGGCGGGCGCGGTCGGGGAGGGCGACTTCGAGGTCGCCGCCTTCGTGGTGCACGCCGCGAGCAGCATCGCCATCGCCACGAGCAGCGCCAGGTTGGCGCGGATTCGTCTCATATCCCTCTTTGACGCCTGCTGGGCTACTTGGGTTCCCCCGGGATCACCCGCAGGTGCAACTCCTTGAGCTGGGCTTCCTCGACGGCGTCGGGGGCGCCGGTCAGCAGGTCGGTGAACGAGGAGGTCTTCGGGAAGGCGATCACGTCCCGGATGTTGTCCTTCCCCGCCAGCAGCGCCACCAACCGGTCGATGCCGAAGGCGATGCCCCCGTGCGGGGGAGCGCCGTAGTCGAAGGCCTTGACGAACCAGCCGAAGCGCCGCTCGGCCCGCTCCTCGTCGATCCCGATCAGCGCGAACACCCGGCGCTGCAGGTCGGGCCGGTGAATACGGATCGACCCGCCGCCGAGCTCCCAGCCGTTCAGCACGACGTCGTACGCCCGCGCCTTGACCGAGCCGGGATCGGACTCGAGCCGGGCCTCGTCCTCGGGCCGGGGAGCGGTGAACGGGTGGTGGACGGGGTCCCAGCGCTTCTCGGTCTCGTTCCACTCGACCAGGGGCATGTCGGTGACCCACAGCAGCTTCCAG
This sequence comes from Actinomycetota bacterium, assembly GCA_036495025.1. Lineage (GTDB taxonomy): Bacteria > Actinomycetota > CADDZG01 > JAHWKV01 > JAOPZY01 > JAOPZY01. The sequence goes on from DASXNO010000063.1 coordinate 8,557, forward strand.
GCGTCGGGATCGGTCGGCTCGAGGGCAGGCCGGAGGCCGAGCAGGTCCGCAAGGGCCAGCCGGACCTCGCCGAGGGCGCGGTTGGCCACCGCCCGCCGGTCCGAGACCACCAGGACGAGGTCGCCGTCCGCCGCCCCCGTCGTCTTGGCCAGCGCGGCGGTGTCCTCGGGCGAGAGGAACTTGGCCAGCGGGGAGGAGACCCCGCCCTCGGCGGCGTCGTCGAAGACGATCCATGCCAGCCCCCCGGCCCCGTAGGCCCGGGCGACCCTCGTCAGCTCGTCGAGCTCCCTGCGCCCATAGCCACGATCCTTCCAGCCCGGCACGACCAGGCCCTTGGCGACGCCACCGGCGTCGAGGGCCCGGCGGAACACCTGGACGCCGCTCGTGGCGAACACCGGCCCGACGTCGATCATCTCCAGGCCGAACCGGAGGTCGGGCTTGTCGGTGCCGTAGCGCTCCATCGCCTCCTCGTAGGTGAGCCGTGGCAGGGGCAGCGACAGCGATACGCCGTGGGCCTCCCGGAAGACCGCGGCCAGCATGGCCTCGGTCACCACCCGGACACCCTCCTCGTCGACGAACGACATCTCGACGTCGAGCTGGGTGAAGTCCGGCTGGCGGTCCGCCCGGGGGTCCTCGTCCCGGAAGCAGCGCACGATCTGGTAGTAGCGGTCGGTGCCGGCGACCATCAGGAGCTGCTTGAAGAGCTGCGGCGACTGCGGCAGGGCGAAGAACTTCCCCGGCTCGAGGCGTGACGGCACCAGGAAGTCCCGGGCCCCCTCCGGGGTGCTCTTGGTGAGCATCGGCGTCTCGACGTCGATGAAGCCCTCGGCGTCGTAGTGGGCACGGATCGTGCGGATGACCCGGTGGCGCATCGAGAGGATCGCCTGCATCTCGGGGCGGCGCAGGTCCAGGTAGCGGTAGCGCAGCCGGGTCTCCTCGCTGGCACCCGCGTGCTCGTCGATCTGCAGCGGCGGGACGGCCGCCTCGGCGAGGATCTCGATGCTCTGTGCGACCACCTCGACCTCGCCCGTCGGGAGGTTGGGGTTGACGGTGCCCGCAGGCCGGAGGCTCACCGTCCCCGACACGGCGACGACGAACTCCGCCCGCAGCCGGCGCGCCACCTCGTAGGCAGCCTCGACCCCGTCGTCGGGTCGGGCCACGACCTGGACGAGGCCCTCGCGGTCCCGGAGGTCGAGGAACACCACGCCGCCCATGTCCCGCCGGCGGTGGACCCAGCCCGCGAGGCGGACGGCCCGCCCGGCGTCGGCGGCGCCGAGGGATCCGCACATGTCGCTGCGGTAGGGACCGGGCCGGGTGCCGCTCAAGGGCGCTCCGGTGCGGAGGCCGCCGGGGCCGCTTCGGCTGCCGGGGCCGTCGCTGCTGTCTCGGCGAAACGGGCGTGCAGGCGTCGCTGGGTGGTCTCGAGGGCCTCGGGCAGCACCATGGTCTCACCGACAACGGGCATGAAGTTGGTGTCGCCGACCCACCGCGGCACGGCGTGGACGTGGAGATGGCCCGGCACCCCGGCCCCCGCCGCCCGGCCGAGGTTGATGCCGACGTTGCTGCCGTCGGGCCTCATCTCGACGTCGAGCACCCCGACGGTCTCCGTCAGGAGGTCCATGATCCCGAGGCGCTCCCCGGCGCTCAGGTCACCGAGCGACCCCACGTGGCGCAGCGGGGCGATCATGACGTGGCCGCTGTTGTAGGGGTAGCGGTTGAGGATCGCCAGCGCATACGGCCGCCGGGCGACGACGAGGTTGCCGGCGTCGTCGGTCGACTCGATCGCGGCGCAGAAGAAACACGCCTCCTCCTTCGGCCCGCTCACGTAGTCCATGCGCCAGGGCCGGATGAGCCGCTCCACCTACCCGCCCGTGAGGGCGGGGGCGCTGCGCCGCGCGACCTCGTCGGTCACCTCGGCAACGAAGCTGTCCAGGGCCACGTCGTTGCGCTTGTCGCCGCTGCGGCCGCGGATGGCGACCGTCCCGGCCCCGGCCTCCTTGTCGCCCACGACGAGCATGTACGGCACCTTGGCGCCCTGGGCCTTGCGGATGCGGTTGCCGAGGGTCTCGTCCGAGGAATCGGTCTCGACCCGCAGCCCGGCGTCCGTCAGCGCCGTGGCCACGCGCTCGGCGTAGTCCTGGTGGCGCTCGGCGATGGGGATGACCGCGACCTGGACGGGGGCCAGCCAGGTGGGAAACGCCCCGGCGTAGTGCTCGAGCATGATGCCGAAGAACCGCTCGACGGATCCGAACAACGCCCGGTGGATCATCCAGGGCCGCTTGCGCTCGTTGTCGGCCGTGACGTAGGAGAGGTCGAAGCGATCGGGGAAGTTGAAATCGACCTGGAGGGTCGACAGCTGCCACGCCCGCCCAAGGGCGTCGCGGATGTCGATGTCGATCTTCGGGCCGTAGAAGGCGGCGTCGCGCTCGTTGACGACGTACGGAATCCCCTCGGCCTCGAGGGCCTGACGGAGGGCGCTCGTCGCCAGGTCCCAGCCTTGGAGGGTGCCGACGCTCTTCTCGGGGTCTCGGGTCGAGAGCTTGGCCTCGAAGGTGTCGAACCCGAAGTCCCGCAGCATCCGGGTGACGAAGCCGAGCAGGCTGCGCAGCTCGGGGACCACCTGCTCCTCGGTGACGAAGATGTGGGCGTCGTCCTGGGTGAAGCCCCGCGCGCGCATCAGCCCGTGGAGGACCCCGCTGCGCTCGTAGCGGTAGACCCCCCCGAACTCGAAGAGCCGCAGCGGCAACTCCCGGTAGGACCGCAGGCGGCTCCGGTAGATGAGGGTGTGGAAGGGGCAGCTCATCGGCTTGACGTAGTACGTCTGCTCGTCGACCTCCATGGGCGGGTACATGCTGTCCGCATACCAGTCGAGGTGCCCCGAGGTCTCCCAGAGCACCGAGCGGGCGAGGTGGGGCGAGTACACGAACTCGTAGCCGGACTGCTCGTGGACCCGGCGGGAGTACTCCTCCATGATCCGGCGGACCAGGCCACCCTTCGGATGCCACACCGAAAGGCCGCCGCCCAGCTCGGGCGGGAACGAGAACAGGTCGAGCTCGACCCCGAGGCGGCGGTGGTCGCGGCGCTGCGCCTCCTCGAGGCGGTGCAGGTAGGCGTCGAGCTCCTCCTGGGTGAACCAGGCGGTGCCGTAGATCCGCTGGAGCATCGGGCGGTGCTCGTCGCCCCGCCAGTAGGCGCCGGAGGTACGCAACAGCTTGAAGGCGGGGATCGCCCCGGTCGAGGGGACGTGGGGGCCCCGGCACAGGTCCACATAGCCCTCGCCGCCCTTGGAGCCCTTCCGGGGGTTGCGGTACAGGGAGACGACCTCGCCCTCGACGCCCTGGTCCGAGGACTCGCCGATGCCTTCGAGGATCTCCACCTTGTACGGCTGGTCCCTGAAGAGCTCCAGGGCTTCGGGCAGCTTGACCTCCTCCCGGACGAACGGCTGGTCCTGGGCGATGATCCCCCGCATCTTGCGCTCGATGGCCTCCAGGTCCTCGGGGGTGAAGGGGCGGCCGATGTCGAAGTCGTAGTAGAAGCCGTCCTCGATCGGCGGTCCGATGGCGTAGCGCGCCTCCGGCCACAACGAGAGGACCGCCTGGGCCATCACGTGCGCGGTCGAGTGCCGGAGGACGTCGAGGTCCTCGGGCGAGGGGGAAACCGATTCGGAAGATGGTGCGGGGTGGCTCATGTCCGTGACCATATCTCGTGACGATACCAACCAATCTTGCGACGATACCAACCAATCGTCATCAACCGATCCGTCCAGGGTATGTTCGCGTGCATGAGCGCCCCCGGCACCCCCGGCATCCCGCAGGACCAGCGCATCCCCGCCGATGAACTCGTGCGGGACTTCCTCCGCGGCCAGAACCTGGAGCAACTCGGACGGACCGACGAGGCGATCGACCTCTACGAGCGGGCGGTCGCCGAGTCCTTCGACGCCGCCGGCCCGTACGACCGGCTGATCTGGATCTACCAGGGCCGCAATGCGCACCGGGAGGTGATCCGGGTGGCGGAGGCGTCGCTGCGCAACGTCCACACCTATCCCGCCAAACAGCAGTGGTACGAGGGGCAGATCGCTGCGGCCCGGGCCGCCCAGGGGTCGTCCCCCCAGCCCCGCCCCCGGTGAGGCGCCCCTCAAGGCGCCGGACAGTCGAAAGATGAGCGCGGTCACCGACCGCATCGAGCGCGACGGGCCGATTCCCTTTGCCGAGTACATGCGGCTGGCGCTCTACGACCCCGACGAGGGCTTCTATGCCCGGCGGGTGCCGGGCTCGGGGGCCGGGTACCGGACCTCCCCGTCGCTCAGCGAGTGGTTCGGCCGGCTGTTCGCCCGCTGGGCGACGTCGGTGTGGGAGGACCTCGGCAAGCCCGAGGAGTTCACCGTCGTGGAGGCGGGGGCCGGCAGGGCCGACCTGGCGGCGCAGGCCCTGGAGGCCTTCGAGGGACCGCTTCGCTGGGTGATCGTCGAGCCGTTCGACCAGGTGGCGGCCCGCCAGCGGGAGCGGCTGGCGGCCTGGGGGGATGCGGTGTCGTGGCGGCGGTCGCCGTGCGACGGGCCCCCGGTCGTGGGCTGCGTGGTCGCCAACGAGGTCCTGGACAACCAGCCGGTGCACCTCCTGGAGAAGGCGGGCGTGGCGGCGGTCGAGATCTACGTCGGGCTGAAGGGGGGCCGCCTGGTGGAGGTCCCGGGCCCGCTCTCCGACCCCACGCTGGCCGCCCTCGCCGCGCCAGCGCTCGGCGATCTGGACGAGGGGGACCGCCTCGAGGTGAGCCCGGCGGCCCTCGACTGGGTCACCCGGGCCGCACGAGCCCTGGAGCGGGGGACGATGCTGGTGGTCGACTACGGCGACGAGGAGCCCGACCTCTGGCGCCGCCACCCGGCGGGCACCCTCGTGACGTACCGGGAGGAGGGCCTCGGCGTCGACCTCCTGGCCGCCCCCGGGGAGGCCGACCTCACGGCCCACGTCAACTTCTCGGCGCTGACCCGGGCGGCGGTGGCGGCGGGGCTGGAGCCCGGGCCGCTCCTGAGCCAGCGGGAATGGCTCGAGTCGCTCGGGTCGGCCCAGGCGGCGGACGACCTGCGGCGGCGCCAGGAGGAGGCCCAGTTCGCCGGCGACCACGCCGGGATGGTGCACCTGCTCGCCGAGCGGAGCCGCCTGTCGGCCCTCAGTGCCCGCGGGGGCCTGGGCGACCTCCTCGTCTTCTCGGCCACGAAGCGCTGAACGGCTGGCGCCTGGGCGCCCGGCCAGGCCTTCGTCTAGGCCCGGCCCTCGTAGACGTCGATGAAGTGGCGGTACTTGCGCGAGATGATGGCGGTGGCGGTGTCCCGGTCCATCGTTCCCGAGGCGACGCCCTTCACCGACTCGTTGAAGATCGACCGCCCGATGGCGAAGCCGATGTAGCCGGGGACCTTGGCGCCGGCCCGGAGCCAGGCCTCGACCGCAGCGTCGTCCGCTCCCCGGCCGAGGACGACACAGCCGACGCTGTCCCTGCCGTCCCGCTTGACGAGCGCGGCGATCTCCGCGCAGGTCTCCGACGAGTCGATCCCCTCGATCTTCCAGATGTCCGGCTCGATGCCGAAGTCCTGGGCCTCCTCGATGCTGCGCAGCATCAGCTTGGGCCGGACCTCGGTGTCGTAGCGTCCGGCGTCCCCGCCGACACCGGCGAGCTGCTCCGGCGTCGCCGGGACCAGGAGTTCGTAGAGGAAGCGCCGTCCCCGCTCGTGGAGCCAGTCGGACAGCAGCTTGAGGCGGCCGAACTGACGCTCGTTGATCTCCCAGGGCCACTCGGGGTTGGAGCGGACGAGCACCTTTGAAAAGGTCGGGTCGAAGTCCTCGATGTGCTTGCCGAAATCCTCGCCGTATTCAAAGTCGAACTCGTCCTGGCCGCTTTTCTCGACGGGCATGGCGAGCGGGTAGCCGTCGGCCTTGGCCTTGCGGGCGACCGCGGCACCGAACTGCTCGTCGACCAGGACCCCCGCCGTCTCGCGGGGAGCGCCCTCGGCGACGGCCCGCTGCAGCCCCTCGAAGATCAGCATCTTGGCGTCGGCCACCCGCACGGTGTCCTCGGGCGTCAGCGTGCCGGAGAGGCCGAAGAGCTTGATGAAGGATCCGCGATGGTCGAAGGCCATGATGTAGATCTTCTTGTCGTAGCCCAGTGGCATGGCGCCCCTCCTTGCCGGTCGGCGGACTGTCGAGTTGATCGTCGAGATCAGGGCGAATCTTACCCACGGAAAGGGGCCGGCTCCAGGTCCCGCAGACGGGGACGGCCCGGCCGCAACGCGAAGCGGGCGGGACCCGTACGGCCCCACCCGCCTGCCGCTCGACGACCCTTACGGGATGGTGGGCATCTGCCCGGCGTTCTCCTGCGCCTCGCGGGCGGCGCTCTCACCGGCCTCGTGCGTCGGGTCCTCGTTCGACTTGAAGGTGCCGGCCGCCGGGGCCGTGCCGGGCGCCGGCGTGGAGGTGGCCGCCGGGGTGGTCGTCGTCGTGGTGCTCGTCTGCGCATTCGCGGCAGCGCCGAACAACGAGGCGCCGATGGCCCCGCCGGCGATCATCGACCCGAGGATTGCCGACCCCACGAGCGCCTTCAACTTGATGCTCATCCTGGTCTCCCTTCTGCCTGACCGGAACCGTTCCGGCAGTGGTCCCACAGTGCAGCCGGGACCTCAGAGGACGCTCAGGACACCCCCAACCCGGGCTGGAGGTTGGCTCACAAGACGGCGAGAGCCGCGCGGCCGCGTCGCATGGTGCGGGAGCCGGGCGGGTACAACCGCCAAGACATCCCCTCGAGGGGCCGGTCGTCCGTGAGCCAAAGGAGGCCGCCATGACCGCACAGACCACCACCGAGCCCCGGGCGATCCCGGGGTCCTACGGCGACATCCTGGAGAAGAAGGGCTTCGCCCACGTCGCCACGATCGGCCCGGACGGGACGCCGCAGTCGACACCCGTCTGGTACGGATGGGACGGCGCCAACCTGAAGTTCAGCACCACCAAGTCCCGCCAGAAGTACAAGAACCTCCTGCGCAACCCGAAGGTGTCGGCGTCGATCACCGACCCCGACGCTCCCTACCGCTACGTGGAGATCCGGGGGGTCGCCGAGATGGAGGACGACCCGGACGGGACCTTCATCGACGAGATGTCGCGCAAGTACATCGGCAAGGACTATCCGTGGAGCCAGCCCGGTGACGAACGGGTCGTCGTCAAGATCCGTCCGAAGCACGTCACGGGCCAGGGGTAGCGCCCGATCGGCCCCCGGCGGGGTCAGCCCTCTTCGGGGTCCTCGTCCTCGGCGTCCTCGTCGCCCGCCTGGTGGAGCGCCGCGTGGCGGCCGATCAGGTCGCCGAGGTCTCCCACCGTCGATGCGAGGGGCAACCCGTGGGCGCGGATCAGGTGGCCCACCATCTTCTCCTCGTCCGACAGCAGGGCGAGCCACTCCGAGCTCAGGCCCGAAAGTGACTCGAGCCAGCCTTCCCGGTCGTCCTCGCTCTGGAGCAGCAGCTCCGCGGACAGCGCCCGGACGATGGAGCGGGGGATGAACCCGACCACACCGCTGACCGGGAAGACGTCCGAGATCACGAGCCGCCCGTCCCGCTCCTGAGCGAGGTGGAAGTCACGGTCGCCGTACTGCGCGACCCACCCCTCGATCGCGGCGTCGTCCTCGAGCTCCCGCAGGCCGTCGACCAGGACGTCGAGCGTCTCGGACCGGGAGGTCGCCAGGTCCCAGTCGTCGATCAGGACGAAGGCTTCGAGCGCCCGCTCCAGTGCGTCTGAGAGCGGGACCTCCTCGACGTCGAGGAGGTCGAGGTCGCCATCGTCCCCGTCGCCGAGGCCCTCTTCCCCGTTGTCGTCGAGTGTGTCGTCGGAGTCGCCCACGGACGGATCATACCGAGGCGCCCTGCGCTTCGAGAAGTCCAGCCGCCTCTTCCCACTTTCCCTCGAGGTGACGGACCCGCTTCGTCTTGGCCTCGTAGTCGGCGACGAGGGCCGCGACGTCGGCGCCCGAGGCGTAGACGCCGGGATCGGCCAGCCGCTCCGAGACCTCCCGCATCTCGGCGGTGGCCTTCTCGAGGTCCCGCTCGATGCGACCGAGCGAGTCGCGCAGATCCTTCACCGCCGCTCGTGCCCGGACGGCGGCCTTGCGGCGGTCCGCCGCGCTGGTGGCGGCCGCCTGGGTCCTGGCCTCCACCTGGGGCTGCGACGGCGACCGGGCGGCCTTCCCGTTGCGGGACCCGGCCACCGAGGCCTGCCGGCGGGAGAGATAGAAGTCGTAGTCGCCTTCGTAGGAGGTGACCTTGCCGTCACGGACCTCGACGATTCGGTTGGCGACCTCGCGGATGAGATGCCGGTCGTGGGTGATCAGCACCAGGGCGCCCTGGTAGTCGGTGAGGGCGGCCTCGAGGATGTCCCGGCTGGCGATGTCGAGATGGTTGGTCGGCTCGTCGAGGAAGAGGGCGTTCAGTGGCCGGACGAGGAGCTTGGCCATCGCCAGCCGGGTCCGCTCGCCGCCGGAGAGGACGTCGACCCGCTTCTTCATGTCGTCGCCGGAGAACAGGAAGCGTCCGAGCAGGTCGCCGGGGCGGATCGGAGAGCCGGCGGGTATGGCGCCGGTCACCTCGTCGAGGAGCCGGTTCGTCAGGTCCAGGGTCTCGTCGGTGTGCTGCGAGAAGTACGCGAGCTGGGCGTTGTGGCCGACGACGCGCTCCCCGCCCTGGGGCTCGAGCACCCCGGCCAGGAGCTTGAGCAGGGTCGTCTTGCCGGCGCCGTTGGGACCGACGAGGGCCACCTTCTGGTCGCGCTCCAGGGCCAGGTCGAGGCCCTCGTAGACGGCTGCGGCGCCGTAGCCGAACTTCACGTCGTTGAGCTCGACGATCACCCGCCCCGCCCTCGGCGGGACCGGGAACGACAGTCCCATCGTGCGGCGAACCTTCTTCTTCGGAGCCGGGCCGCCCATCTTCTCCACCTGCTTGATGCGGCTCTGAACCTGGCGGGCCTTCGTGGCCTTGGCCCGGAAGCGGTCGATGAACTCCTGCGCCTGGGCGGCCTGGCGAGCTCGGTTGCGCTCGGCGGCCTCGGCCTGCTCGGCGACGAGCTCCCGCTGGGCGAGGAAGGCCTCGTAGTCGCCCTTGTAGGAGACAAGCTGGCCAGCGTCGATCTCCACGACGCGGGTGGCAAGGCCGTTGATGAACTCGCGGTCGTGGGAGACGAGGAAGATGGCTCCCTTGTAGACCTTGAGGAAGCGTTCCAGCCACTCGACGGCCTCGACGTCGAGATGGTTCGTCGGCTCGTCGAGCATGAGCAGGTCGGGGGCGGCAAGCAGCAGCTTTGCCAGGGAGATGCGCATGCGCTGGCCGCCCGAGAAGGCTTTGACCTCCCGGTCGAACTCGGCGTCCCGGAAGCCCAGGCCCCCGAGGATTGCCTTGGCCTCGTACTCCTTCGTGTAGCCGTCCAGGTCGGCGAGGCGTTCGTGGATCTCCGCGTAGTCGGCGAGGAGGCGGTCCCGCTCCTCGCCCTCCGGGCACTCCTCCAGCTCCGCCTCCAGGACCGCGAGCTTGTGGTTGGTCTCCTCGACCTCGGTCGCCGCGGAGAGGACCTCCTGCAGGAGGCTGCGACCCTCCAGGACGTCGGCCTCCTGGCGGAGGTAGCCGATGGCAGCCTGCTTGAGGACGGCGATCTCGCCCCGGTCGGGGGACTCCGTGCCGGCGAGCATCTCGAACAGGGTCGTCTTTCCGGAGCCGTTCGGGCCGACCAGGGCGACGCGCTCCCGGGCACCGACGCGCAGGTCGGCCCCCGTGAAGAGGTCCTGGGGGCCGAACGCCTTCCAGAGGTTGGTGACCGTGATCATTTGGCCAGTGTAGGGGAGGCGGCCCGGCAGGCCGGGTGCGCGCCGGGGCGGCCCCCGCTCCCAGGGACTGCCAGGCATCGGCGGGCGATTGGGCGGGTAGGACATGGGCGACGCTGAGCGAGGAGGAAGACATGGCGGAAAATACGGAATTCTCACCTGATAAAGGGGCCGAGTACGCGGCAAAGGATGTGGCCCCCGACGCGACGCACGAGCCGCGGATTCCCGAGACGGAGGAAGAGGGCGAGGATGCCGCAGGGATCAGCAAGGGCGGGGGTCTTCCCCCAGGCAGCACGGGAGGCCGTGATGCCGGCATGAGGCCGACAAACTGACTTTGAGCTACTGCGTACCCATCTTTGAGAGCGAAGGGAGCTTTCTATGGCTGAAGTCGAAGAGGCGGCGGAGAAGGGTCCGATCGGCGAGGGCCCGGTGGGCGTGAAGGTCCCGGACGCCGACACGCAGGAGAAAGGGACCCCTGCCGACGAGCAGGGTGCGGGCAAGCGTGGAGTCGAGGGCGCCGACACACCCGGCGTCACCCTGGGCGACATGACGGAAGACGCCCACAGGGTGTAGCGCAGCCTTCGAACGACGAAGCGCCCACGGCTCCCCCCGCCGTGGGCGCTTCCGCGTCGTGGGCGTTCTGCGCGCTTCGCTTTCGGGCGCCCGGCGGCCATGTGCCCGGAAGGGCGAAATCGCACTCAGGTGCGAAACCGGCCCATTGACGGTACGCTTTTTGATGCTCCGGTCGCCTAGGTCAATAGGGGGGGTCCTAGATGTCAGGCATCGATGCACAAGCAGACGCACGACCAGAAGACACGTTCGCCCGTGAGGTAGCCGAGCGCCTCGTCCCGCGCCTCGGTGGCCGGGTGCCGCAGCAGGCGATCGAGGAAGAGGCGCGCCAGACGTACCGTTCGATCGCCGAAGGTGCGCGCATTCACGACTTCATTCCGATCCTCGGAGAGCGGGACGTGTTCCTGCACTTCCGCAAGAGCCCCGCCTGATTCCCGAACGCTGCCGAGGGTCGAGAAGGCGCTGCTAGCCGGCCGCACGGTTTGTCGGTACCTTTCGCCCTCGTGAGGGTCGTCGGCGACGTATGGTGAGACACCGACGAAAGGGATCCTCATGACCAAGCTGCAGCGTTTATGGGCAGAGCAGGGCCAGAGCCCCTGGCTGGACAACTTGACGCGTGACTACCTCAACGACGGGACACTCGCCCGCAGGGTCGCTGACGGGATCCGTGGCGTCACGTCGAATCCGACCATCTTCGCCAAGGCGATCGAGGGGTCCACGGCCTATGACGAGCAGTTCAGCAGCCTGATCGGCCGCGGCCTCAGCGTCATGGATGCCTACTGGGACCTCGTCGTGGACGACATCCGCCGGGCCCTGGCGGTCCTCCGCCCGATCTACGACGAGAGCGGCGGGCAGGACGGCTTCGTGTCGCTGGAGGTCGCCCCCGAGCTGGCTCGCGACACGGCCGGGACCATCGCCGCCGCCCGCGACCTGCATCAACGCATCGCCGAGCCCAACCTCCTCGTCAAGATCCCCGCGACACCCGAAGGGGTGCCCGCCATCGAGGCCATGATCGCCGAGGGCCGCAGCATCAACATCACCCTGATCTTCTCGCTGTCCCGGTACGCGGAGGTGATCGAGGCGTACCAGCGGGGCCTCGAGCGGTTTGCCGCCAGCGGTGGCGACCCGGGCCGGGTCCACAGCGTCGCCTCGTTCTTCGTGAGCCGGGTCGACACCGAGGTCGATTCCCGCCTCGAGGCCGTCGGCTCGGACGAGGCGCGCTCGCTCCGGGGCCGGGCGGCCGTGGCGCAGGCCCGGCTGGCCTACCGGCTCTTCGGCGAGCAGTTCTCCGGGCCGCGCTGGGACCGGCTCGCGGCATCGGGTGGGATCGTCCAGCGCCCGCTGTGGGCCTCGACCTCGACCAAGAACCCCGCCTACCCCGACACGATGTACGTGGACGAGCTGATCGGACCGCAGACGGTCAACACCCTGCCCGAGCAGACGATTGCGGCCTTCGAAGACCACGGCCGGATCGCCCGCACCATCGACAAGGGACTCGACGAGGCCGAGGAGGTCATGCACGGCCTGGCGTCCGTCGGGATCGACATGGAGGACGTGGCCAAGGTGCTCGAGGACCGCGGCGTCGACAGCTTCCACGAGTCCTTCCAGGAGGTGCTCGAGGCCCTGGAGGGCAAGGCGCGGGCGCTCGCCCTGCGGTGAGGCTGAACCCCGCGGAGGAAAGGAGCAGATCGCGCGTATACGCGCGAACGGCGACGAACCTCCGGCGAATCGGCTAGCCCCGACGCTTCGTAGCGCTGCGGGATGAACACATACTTTCCCAACGATTTTACGATGTAGAACCAGTCTCCTTCGATCCTCCGCGCGGCCGACCCAGAACCTCGTATTTACCGTGAAGACACCGATTGGTTTTACTCGACTAGTGTGCCGATAATAGGTCTTCGGCCAGAGTCGGTTGCACCAATCATAATTGACGCCGCACTGATTGAGGTATTGATCGGGGTCGTGTCGTTCAGCACAGTGATCGAGCCCATACGTTTCCTCCTCCCAGACAGTTTAGGGATGGAGGGGGCTTTGGCGAAACTCTTCCCCCACTACCTCGTTGGGGCATTCAGGCGATGGCATGATGTCCACATCTCTTGCGGCTAGCGCCGAAACCGTATGGATACCATTTCTGGCCCGGAAATCCTAGGGTTCTTTAATCACTTGCTTCCCTGTAGAATCAAGCCGTTTTCGGTCGTCCGACCAGAGTATGAATATAGACCGAATTAGCGCGGTCTCAGAGTGTAAGGACGTGACGAATGTCGAAGTCGGGGGGGTTGCAGCGAGTGCGTCTTCTGATCGCCGTCACGCTGAGTCTCGTCTTGAGCTCAGTCTCTTTGTTTGGGCTGGTACGCGGCGCTCAAGCCGCGCCCGTCGTGTCCGTGGGTTCGGTGGGAGGGCAGTTTTTCCACGACCCCGTCGGCTCAGGAGTCTTCAACGCCACACCGGCGAGCACCCCGGCGTTCAGCCAGACATTCCCCGTCATCAACTTCAATCCCCCCTCGACGAGCTTCTGCAGCAATGCCGTGGGCGTGAATACCCTGACCCGGCCCTTCACCGATGTCGTCCCCCAGTCGAACGGGACGTGTACCACCATCGTTGCCGCGGGCAATGGCGTGCAGGCGGGGGTGGGAAGCCTCTTTGGCTTCCAGGCCGTGTTCAGTACCAACCTCATTCTTTCCGGCCCCAGCGACGTGACCTTCAGCTTCTTCTCCGATGACGGCTGGATCGCTGGCATCGGCCCCGGGCCGGGTGGCTTGCAGCCCACCCGGGTCAGCGGCGTCATGAACAACCCTCCCGCGTCGGGAAAGAGCCCATTCCATGGATATCCGGTCCTGGGGGCGTTCAATGTTCCATCCAGTCCGGCCGGCCAGCAGATGGTTGTCCACTTCCCGGCGGCAGGCTCGTACCCCGCCGAGTTCGACTACGTGGAGTGCTGTAACGGTGCGTTGGCCTTCACCCTCCAGGCCAACGGTGCCCCCATTCCCCCCTCGGCGCCCACGCTGACGACCCAGGCCTCGCCGGGCGTCACCCTCGGCGGGACGATCAGCGACACCGCCACCCTTACCGGCGGCGTCATCCCGACCGGTGCCATCACCTTCAACCTGTACGGGCCCGGTGACACCACCTGCGCGACGTCGATCCACTCGCAAGCGGTGACGATCAATGGCAACGGCACCTTCTCCGCGGACGCCTTCACTCCTTCGTCCGCAGGGACCTACCGTTGGGTGGCCAGCTACGGTGGGGATCCCAACAACGCCCCCGTCACCACGTCCTGCACCGATCCGTCGGAGCAGGTGAGCGTCACCAAGGCCACCCCGAGCATCTCGACGACCCCGTCGGGCTCCGTCCCCGCCGGTGGCAACGTCTCGGACTCCGCCACGCTGACCGGGGGCGTCAACCCGTCCGGTTCCGTGGTGTTCACGCTGTACGCCCCGGGTGATACCGCCTGCCAGAGCCCGATTTCCACCATGACGGGCACCCTCAGCGGTGGCACCGCTTCCTCGGGCGCCGTGCCGGTGACCGCAGCGGGGACGTACAACTGGGTAGCCAGCTACTCCGGCGACGCCAACAACAGCGCCGTGGCATCGCCCTGCGGCAGCGAGTCCGTC
>DASXNO010000064.1:0-9060 GCA_036495025.1 Actinomycetota bacterium
GAGCGCCGCGAAATGGAGATCGAATGAAGACCAGGGTCAAACGGTCCTGCGAGGGCTGCGGGCAACGTGGCGGAGCGCTCAAGGTCTATCGGGATCCCTTCGGCGAGGCCTATGCGCCCGGACGGTGGCCGGCGATTGCCATGCACCCGGATTGCTTTCTCCTCTACCTCATCGAGCGCCGCTCCCTCGGGCTGTCGAGCGCCAGCCGGTAAGCACCGGTCGGCATCGGTCGGCATAGGAGCACGAGCGCCCCGCCAGGCCATCGACTGCGGTTCTTGTATGGTTTGGAGTCGACCACCAAGAACGAAGGGAGTGGTACATGGCTGGCTCGTCTGACGCCGGGCTGCCCCTTGCGGAGGCGTTCCGGCAGTTCACGGTCGCACCCTTGACCAACTGGGCCAACGCCTTCAGCCCGGTGTTCAACCCGGTGTTCAACCCCCAGGTCGTCATCAGCGAGAACAGCAACGACGTGGATGTCGAGAACCACGTCCTCGGGCAGGCCGGGAGCTACGGCAAGCAGCTCGGCATCATCATCGATGCGCTGGGAGTACTCATCGCCCACACCCTGGACCGCCCGCCGTCGACGCCCCGCGAGCAGTCGACGTCCGGCGAGAGGTTGACGTCCACCGAGAACCGCGCCCTCGATGACTTCCGGAAGCTCGCACGGCAGGTCGATCAGGCGGTGGCGGAGTACCGCGGCACGCCACGGAAGGGGATCGGCAAGGCCGAGATCGACTCGGTCATCGAAGGCCTGCACAGCCTTCGGCACACGGACCGCGACGCCTATGGGCCGCTCTTCGAACAGCTCCGTGCATTTGTCAATGAGCAAGCCGGTCAGCAAGCCGGGGGAGCGACTCCTCACCCTGAATCTGCAGCCTCCAACCGGGTGCCTCGCTCGTAGGCGGCCCCGAGTCTCAGGACGGTTGCCTCGTCGCGGCCGATGATCTGCAGCCCGATCGGCAATCCACTGGCTTCTCTGTTCTCTCCCGTCATGCCAGCAATCCCGCACGGTACCGAGAGGGCGGCCAGGCCCGCCACGTTGACCGGACCGGGGATCCGGGTCAGCTTCATCGTGATCGGGCGGCGGGGTCGTCCCTCCTCGGTGGGCCGTGCCGCCTCCTCGTGGGTCGGCGCCACGCAGGGCACCGTGGGGGTCACGAGCACGTCGGCGCCGTCGAGCGCCGAGACGAGCCGGGCGGCGAGCGTCCGGCACTTGGCCCGAGCGGCCTCGACGGCGCCCGGGGAGACGTTCTTCTCCGCGTACCGAAGGTAGTGGCGGGTCTCGTCCGTATAGTCGTCGGCGCGAACGGGCCACCAGCCGCGTGAGCGGTGCACCTGGAGGGCTTCTGACATCAGGATGACCGAGCGCGCGAGGTCGAAGCTGGCGAACGGCACGACGTCAGCCTCCCGAACGCTTGCGGCGATCCCGCCGAGTGCTTCCAGGGCCAGCGCGTAGGCCGAGGCCACGTCGGGCTCCAGCTCGGGTAGGGCCTCCAGCGGAGCGAACGCCACCCGGAGGCGGGCGGCACCGCCGAGCTCGACCGGGCTGCCGGACAGGGCCTCCCACAGCAGGGCCACGTCGTCGACCGTCCTGGCCATCGGCCCCACCACGTCGAAGCTCGGCGCCAGGGGGATCACTCCCTCCGTGGGAACAAGGCCCGGCCGCGGCTTGAGCCCGACGACCCCGCAGAGGGCCGCGGGGATCCGGATCGAGCCGGCGGTGTCGCTGCCGAGCGCCCCCAGGCAATGCCCAGCGGCGAGCGCTGCTGCCGAGCCCCCGCTCGACCCACCCGGGATCCGGCCGACGTCCCGGGGATTCGACGTCCCCGGGGTCACCGTGCCGGAGGCGAACTCGTGCGTCGCCGTCTTGCCGAGGATCAGGGCTCCTGCCGCGCGGAGCCGGG
Source organism: Actinomycetota bacterium (assembly GCA_036495025.1). Lineage (GTDB taxonomy): Bacteria > Actinomycetota > CADDZG01 > JAHWKV01 > JAOPZY01 > JAOPZY01. The sequence goes on from DASXNO010000064.1 coordinate 1,905, forward strand.
CCACGACCGGGGCGTCGGCGTGGGGGACGCTGCCCGCCAGCACCCGGGAGTTCGCCGTCGTCGGGACTCCAGCGACGTCGATGATGTCCTTGATCCCCATGGGGATGCCCCAGAGGGGAAGCTCGTCGCGCCGGGCGGGGTCCATCCGGTTGGCCTCGGCCTCGGCGGCACCCGGGTCCCATGCCTTCCACGCCCCCAGCTCCGCCTCCGACTGCTCGAAGCGATCGCGGCAGGCGGCCAGCACCTCGAGGGGGGAGACCGCTCCCGACCTCAGAGCGCTTCGGGCACCGGAAAGGGTGCTGAGAGATGGCAAGGGCGGCCCTCCTGTGACCATCTTGACGCAGCGGGAGCTCACGAGCTTGAGGACAGCGTCCATTTTTCATACTGGTGGCGGCCGCAGGCCGTGGGGTTCGTTTAGAAGTCGGCGTGCAGCATGTGTAGTAAGCGAGAGGTAGAAGTCGGTCCGACCATCGCCTGCTATCAACGTGGATGAGTGATATCATCAGGGCCGGAATGAAGCAGCTCCTGCTCCGGGTCCCAGACGACGTGCATCGTCGCCTGGCGGCGCGCGCGGCTCGGAACGGCCGCAGCGTCAACGCCGTCGCGACCGAGATCCTCGATGCGGCCGTCGATGCCGACGAGGGCGATCGCCGTGCCCGCCTCCGTGCGACCGCCGCGGCGACGGGATTGCTCCGATCCATGCCCGCCAAGGCCGTGACGCCGGCTCGGCGCCGTCGGATCATCGCCTCGACCAGGGGCACCGGCCCGATCCTGGATCGCCTCCTCACCGAGGAGCGAGACCGGACGTGATCGTCTACGTGGACTCGTCGGTCCTGGCCCGCGCCTACCTGATCGACGAGCTGGGCCATGCGGATGCGGTGGCACTGCTTGAAGATGCCGACGTCGCGCTGATCACCGGATCGTGGACCCGGGTCGAGGTTTCCGGCGCACTGGTCCGGGCGGCGCGCACCGGCAGGGGAGGCGAGGCGGACCTCCTGGCGCTGCTCGATGCTGACCTCGGCCCCGAAGGCCCCGTGACGGTGGTCAGTGCTTCCCAGGAATCCGTCGAGGAGCAGGCCCTGACCCTGGTGCGCCAGCACGCCCTCCGGGCCATGGATGCCTGGCACCTGGCGACCGCGGCACTGACGATCAAGACGCTCGCCGAGCCGGGTGAGGAGATCGGCTTCGCCTCCCGAGACGAAGCGCAATCCAAGGTCGCCAGCCTCATGGGCTTCCGATGCATCTGAAATGAACCGAGGGTAGTCCGCGAACGCGCGTATACGCGCGATCTACGCCTAACCTTCAGGTCCGACCTCGTTGCCGGCCCCGGCCGGCCCCTTGACATCTCGCCGACCGTACTTTACTCTGTGGTTAATTAACCGTACGGTTTAACACAAGGCGCAGAGCATGACCGAAGCAGAAGCGGACTTTCTCGACAGAGCCTTTGCAGCGCTTGCCGACCCGACCCGCCGAGCGATCCTTGCCCGGTTGGCCCTCGGAGAGGCAAGCGTCACGGAGCTGGCGGAGCCGTTTCAGATGAGCCTCCCCGCAGTCTCCAAACACCTGAAGGTGCTGGAGCGGGCGGGTCTCATCACCAGGAGCAATCAGGCGCAGTGGCGGTACTGCCGGCTGGAGCCAGCGCCGCTGAAGGAGGTGGCCGATTGGGTTGGCGCGTATAAGCAGTTCTGGGACGAGAGCTACGAACGTCTTGATGAGTACCTGGAAGATCTGAAGAAGAAGCGTGAACAGAAAGGATCCGGACAATGAACGCAACGGTCGGCAAGTTGAACGTGGAAACTCCCGATGACCGCCCCGAGATCATCATGACCCGCACCTTCCGCGCACCTCGTGACCTGGTCTTCAAAGCCCACAGCAGCTGCGAGCACGTGTCCCGGTGGTGGGGCCCGAGGAGGCACTCGTTCGCAAGTTGCGACATGGACTTCGTCGAGGGGGGCGCCTGGCGGTACGTGCTGCGCGACGCCGACGGCACCGAGTACCCGTTCAAGGGCGAGTTCCGCGAGATCCAGGCGCCCGAGCGCCTGACCTGGACCTTCATCTACGACGTCGAACCGTTCAACCAGCAGGATGGGGTCGTCGAGACCATCCTCTTCCGTGAGCAGGACGGCGAGACCACCATCACCGTCACCTCGTTCTGCCCGTCGTTCGAGGTGCGGGAGGCGATCCTCTCCACCGGGATGACCGAAGGTGCAGGCGAGACCTGGGACCGTCTCGAGGAGTACGTCGCCACCCTGGCGTAGGCCCCGCAAAAGCGAAGTCCGGCGACCGTAAGGTCGCCGGCTTCGCGTGCACCGTATCGAAGCGGGCGGTCGTGTAAAAATGAGGCGCATGAATGAGTCGCAGGATGGGATGGTTGTTAGCTCCGAGACCTTGAACCGCTGGGAGCAGGAGCTCAAGGAACTGACCAGCGATGGCCGCGCCGCGATGAGCGAGCGGCTGCAGCGTGCCCGGGAGTTCGGTGACATCCGAGAGAATGCGGACTACGACGCCGCCCGGGACGAGCAGGCCATGATGGAGGCGCGGATCCGCCACCTCCAGCACCTGATCAAGAACGCGGTCGTGCAGACCTCGCCGACCACGACGGACGTTGCCGGCCCGGGCATCATCGTCAGCATCCTTGAGGACGGCGAGGCGGATGTCGAGGAATACCTGCTGGCTTCGACCGCCGAGGAGAAGGTGGCCGGGGTCAGGACGATCACCTTGTCGTCGCCGCTGGGCAGCGCCCTGCTCGGCAAGAAGGTGGGCGAGAGCGCCGAGGTGGCCGCCCCCGGGGGCAAGTTCTCGGTCGAGGTCAAGGCGTTACGGCCACGCTGAAGCTGGGGACACCGCGGAGCTCCACAGGAGAGCGGAGCTTGACAGGGCCGACCTTCGTCAAGATCTGCGGCATCACGCGCCTCGGGGACGCAAGGGCTGCGGTGCGGGCGGGAGCGAATGCCGTTGGTTTCGTCTTCGCTCCCAGCCCCCGCCGGATCGTGCCTTCGAAGGCGAAGGCGATTGCCGGCCACCTCCACCCGAGCGTTACCAGCATCGGCGTCTTCGTCGATGCCGCCGTCGAGGAGGTGCTGCGCATCGCCCGCGAGGTGGGCCTCGGCGGGGTGCAGCTCCAAGGGGCCGAGCCGCCCGAGACGATCGAGGCCCTCCGCCGGGCTCACCCCGGCCTGTTCATCTCGAAGGTCGTTCGGATGCTCGACGCGGGGTCCCTGGCCGCCACGGCAGCCAGTCCCGCCGACGCCGTGATGGTGGACCCGAAGGACCCGACGGATCCCGGCGCCCGCAGTGCGCCGATCCCGGTCGAGTGGCTGTCGGGGGCCCACCACGAACACCTGATTGTGGCCGGGGGGCTGACGCCATCCAGTGTCGGTGCGGTGGTCCGCACCCTGCGTCCCTGGGGCGTCGACGTGTCGGCCGGGGTGGAGGAGTCGCCGGGGCGGAAGGACGTCGCCCTGGTCCGGGACTTCGTGGCGGAGGTTCGAGCTGCCGAGCGCCGGTGAGACTTCAGGTATGGATCGTTCGAAGTTCGACGAGTTCCGCCCCCAGATCCAGCGGGGCGTGCAGTGGGCGGCGGGGCGGAGCCTCAACCACGCGGCCGTGGCGGCCCTGCGGCTCGGCCTGCCCTTCCCGCCCTACCCGGCGGACGGGGCGCTGGTGATGGAGACGTTCGGGCGCAAGTCTCGCAGGCGGCGCCTGGTCCCCATGGGCTGCCTCAAAGACGGTGACCGGCTGCTCGTCGTCGCGGAGCACGGGCGCCAGTCGGACTGGTTGCGCAACGCCCTGGCCGCTCCTGGGTCGTTGGTGCGGCTCTGGCTCGCCGGGCGGCCCGCCACGGGCCGGGTGCACGTCCTGGAGGACGAGGACGCCGAGGACCTGCTGGCCCGGATGGGCAACAAGGTGCACACCGCCACCGTCCGGGCCATGGCCCACGACCCCTGCGTGGTGGCGATCGACCTGGCGCCGTAGAGCACGCCAGAGAGCTTTGCCGACGAATCCGCTCCTCTAGCAGGCAAAATGGGCCTGTGGACCGTGCTGGGGCGGGCGGTGGTGCGGTAGATCGGGGCTACCCAACCTGCTAGACTGGGCAGAGGTTAGGGTAACCTAACCTCATCGGGCCGGCCCGAAGATGAGCCGGAGGCTGAGGGGCGGCCGGACCCGATCGATCGTAGATGTCGCCCACAGGAGGGTTCTTCGCTATGGCTACACAAGCACAAGACCCGGTCCTTGCTGAGAACGAGGCAGTTCGTCAGCTCAAGGAGGGCTACAAGTACGGGTGGAGCGATGCCACCAACTACATCGAGAAGCCGCAGCGCGGCCTCAGCCACGACGTCATCGACCAGATCTCGGACCGCAAGGGCGAGCCCGACTGGATGCGCGCGAACCGGCACAAGGCGCTCAACTACTTCCTCGCTCGGCCGATGCCCAAGTGGGGAGCGGATCTGACGGGCATCGACTTCGACAACATCTACTACTACATCAAGCCCACCAACAAGGTGGACAAATGGGATGAGATGCCTGCAGAGATCCGCGACACCTGGGACAAGCTGGGGATCCCCGAGGCGGAGAAGAGCTACCTCGGCGGCGTCAGCGCCCAGTACGAGAGCGAGGTCGTTTACCACTCCACGAAGAAGGAGCTCGAGGACCTCGGCGTCATCTTCTGCGACATGGACACGGCGCTGCGCGAACACGAGGACATCGTCAAGGAGTACTTCGGCACGATCATCCCTGCCAACGACAACAAGTTCGCCGCCCTGAACACGGCGGTATGGTCGGGTGGCTCCTTCATCTACGTGCCGAAGGGCGTGTCGGTGGAGATCCCGCTCCAGGCCTACTTCCGGATCAACCAGGAGAACATGGGCCAGTTCGAGCGGACGATGATCATCGTCGACGAGGACTCGTGGGTGCACTACGTCGAGGGGTGCTCGGCTCCCATCTACTCGAGCGACTCCCTGCACTCTGCGGTCGTCGAGATCATCGTCAGGCCCCGGGCACGGTGCCGCTACACCACCATCCAGAACTGGTCGAACAACGTCTACAACCTGGTCACCAAGCGTGCCGTAGCGTACGACCATGCCACGATGGAATGGGTCGACGGCAACCTCGGCTCGAAGGTCACCATGAAGTACCCGGCCGTGTGGCTGATGGGCGAGGGCGCCAAGGGCGAGATCCTGTCGGTGGCCTACGCCGGCAACGGCCAGCACCAGGACGCGGGCGGCAAGGTCGTCCACGTCGCCCCCAACACCCAGTCGTCCATCGTCTCCAAGTCGATCTCCAAGGACGGCGGCCGGGCCGGGTACCGGGGGCTGGTCCGGGTCGAGGATGGCGCGTCGAAGGCGAAGTCCAACGTCCGCTGTGACGCCCTGATCCTCGACGAGGCCTCCCGCTCCGACACCTATCCGTACATCGAGATCGAGGAGGAGACCGCCTCGATTGGCCACGAGGCCACGGTGTCGCGCATCGGCGACGAGCAGCTCTTCTACCTGCGGAGCCGGGGCATCGACGAGGCCGAGGCCATGAGCCTGATCGTCCGGGGCTTCATCGAGCCGATCACCAAGGAGCTGCCGCTGGAGTACGCGGTCGAGCTCAACCGGCTGATCCAGCTCCAGATGGAGGGCTCCGTCGGCTAAGGCGGTCAACCGCCACCGGGGAGTACGAGCCATGGGGTTTGCACACGAGCACGTCGAGAGGCTGAGCCGCGCGCTGGATGAGCCGTCCTGGCTCACCGAGCGCCGCCTGGAGGCCTGGGGCTACTACGAGAAGCTCGAGTTGCCACGGGAGAAGGACGAGCCGTGGCGCTATACGGATCTCCGCCGGCTTGGCTTCGATCTCGACGACTTCTCGCCGGTTCTTCCCTCCCCCAGGGGGACTCCGGCCCAACCGAACCCTTACGACGCCGGGCTGACGCTGGGGGTTGACCCCAGGCTCGAGGAGCGCGGCGTCGTGCTCCTGCCCCTCTCCAACGCCATCCAGACGCACCCCGAGCTCGTCCAGCGCCACCTGCTCAGCCAGGGAAACCCGGGGCAGGACATCTTCACGGCGCTGCACACCGCCTTCTTCTCCGGCGGCACCTTCCTCTACGTGCCGCGAGGCGTGGACGTCGAGATCCCGATCGAGGCCACCCGGACCCTGGCGGAGGAAGGCGTGGGGATCTTCCCGCACACGCTCGTCGTCGTGGACGAGGGATCCTCGGTGGTCTTCCTGGACCGGTACCGCTCCGAGAACCTCACCCAGCCCAGCCTGTCCGATGCCGGGGTCGAGATCGTCGTGGGCCCGGGCTCCAGCGTCACGTTCGTGGCCATGCAGGAGTACGGGCGGGGCGTGTGGCACTTCGGCACCCAGCGGGCCTCCCTGGGGCGGGAAGCCTCGTTGCAGAGCCTCGTCGTGACGCTCGGCGGTAGCTTCTCCCGGGCACAGGTCGAGACCACGATCGGCGGCGAGCACGGCGACGTCCAGATGCTCGGCCTCTACTTCGCCTCGGGCGACCAGCACTTCGACATGCGCACGCTGCAGGACCACGCGGCCCCCCGCAGCACGTCGGACCTGCTCTACAAGGGGGCGCTGCGGGATCGGTCCCACACCGTGTATTCGGGTCTCATCCGGGTGGAGCCGCATGCGGAGAAGACCGACGCCTACCAGGCCAACCGCAACCTCGTGCTCTCGGACCATGCGAAGGCGGACTCGAAGCCCGAGCTGGAGATCCTCAACAACGACGTCCGCTGCACCCACGGCTCGACCGTCGGCCAGGTGGACGACGAGCAGCTCTTCTATCTCGAGTCCCGGGGCATCTCGCATGACGACGCGCAGCGCCTCATCGTCGAGGGATTCTTCGAGGACGTCATCAACCGGGTGCGGGTCGAGGCGGTCCGCAACGTCCTCCACGACGCCATCGCGCGGAAGCTGGCGGGCTGACGCCATGAGCCCAGTTGACAGCGACTGGCAGCTGGTTGCCCATGTGTTCGACGTGAAGCCGGGCCAGATCGCCAGGGTCAAAGTGGGCAAGGACCCCGTGTGTCTCGGCAACGTCGACGGCGAGTTCCTGGCGATCTACGACATCTGCAGCCACGAGTACGTCGAGCTGCACGAGGGCTGGCTGGAGGGCGACGAGGTCGAGTGCCCACAGCACGGGTCGAAGTTCTCCATGCGCACC
>DASXNO010000065.1:0-8876 GCA_036495025.1 Actinomycetota bacterium
CGGATGACCCGGCGGTCCGGGCCTTCGCCGGAGCCTTCATCGGCGTGGCGATGTCGACGATCCTCGCAGGACACAATCCCATCACCAAGACGTACGAGCAGTTCGACGATGCCCTGGCGCTCCTGGAGGCCGGCCTTCCCCTGTAGTCCCCCGGAGCCGGAGGGCCCCGACCAACCAGGGCCGCCAGTCGCGGGCGCGCCACGGATTCGCGTGATGTCCCGGGCCTTCCCGACCGTGAGACTTCAGATGCCAGCAACGGAGGGGAGGAACGGTGGAGCACGCGCGGGTGCACCTGCTGACGGCAGATCCGGCCCTGGTCGGCGACCTCGTCCACTACGTCACCAACGACGCCCGGAAGCTGGTCGAGGACCACCCGGGCAACCGCGGCATGGCGCTGCTCGGGATTCCCGAGCTGGCGGTGATGGTGGTCGAGACGTTCTGGGTCACCGGCGACGCCATGCGAGACAGCGAGAAGGCCGAGGAGCCGTTGCGGAGGGAGGCCATCCGGCAGGGCCGGGCAACGGTGTCGGTGGAGCGTCACGAGGTGGCCAGCTCCGTTCGCCTCGAGCGCGCCCGTCCCGGAGCCGGCGTGCGGCTGACGCGCGTCGACTTCGAACCCGCAACCGTCGGTCCGGCGATAGCCGACTATGAGGACACCGCGCTGCCGTGGCTGACCGAAGCCGAGGGGTTCTGCAGCGCACTGCTCCTCGTCCACCGGCGTTCCGGCCGGGCGATCTTCGAGACCGTCTGGCGAGACGGTGCTGCGCTGGCGGCGAGCCGTTCGGCTGCCGCCGCGATCCGCGCCGACGCCATGGCGGCGACGGGCGGCGTGATCCGGGCCCTGGAGGAACTCCGGCTCGAGTTCAACTCGGCCCCGCTCCCGTAGCATCCGGCCGGTCGCCGATCCACCAGCGGGCTCCCGGCCCCAGGCGTGCTGCCCGATCCTCGGGGTTGGAGAGCTTGCAGCGATCGAGCGAGAGGCAGCCGCACCCGATGCACTCGGTGAGGCCGGCCTTGAGGCGCTCGAGCTCGGCGATGCGGCGATCGATCCTCGATGTCCACGTCGAGGAGAGCCGAGACCAGTCCGTGCGGACGGGTGCATGGTCCGGGGGAAGCTTCGAGAGTTCGGCGCCGATCTCCTCCAGCGTCAGCCCGACCCGCTGGGCGAAGACGATGAAGGCGATGCGCCGCAGGACCGGCCGTGGGTAACGGCGGTGGCCCGAACCGGCCCGTTCGGAGTGGATCAGGCCTCGCTCCTCGTAGAAGCGAAGCGCCGAGGAGGCGACGCCGCTGCGCTTGGCAACCTCACCGATGGTGAGCAGTTCCGGCATGGGCCTCGTCCTCCTCTTGACTTAAAGTTTACTTGAGCTTGTAGTTTGGGATCGAGGAGGTGGTGGCGGTGCGAGTGGTGCAGGCCATGCGGTTCGGCGGCCCCGAGGTGCTGGTGGCCGCTGAGGGCCCGGACCCGGTCCCTGGCCCCGGGCAGGTCGTGATCGACGTGGCGGTCGCGCCGGTCCTCTTGCGACCGGCGGGGCGGGACCCGGCGTGGTCTTCGACGGCGCCGGCGGCAAGCTCGGGCAGGCGGCGTTCGGCAGACCCTGCTTCAGGTTCAGAAAAGGCTGTTGGCGTTTGAGCCTGCCGAGGTTTCGTAACTTTTCGTCGTTGGGCGACCAAAAGTTACGAAACCTCTCCGCGGGTCAATGAGGCACGCGGAGCTTGGGCAGGGCCTCGCCCCGGCGGGCCAGCTCGTCGCGGAGCGTCTCCCGGAAGGCGCCGGCCCTCGGGAACTGCGACAGCGGGAAGATCGACAGGAAGGAGGGCCGGCGCTCCGGCTCCCGGCCGAGGAAGCCCACCACCCGCCTCGGCACGAACCGCAGCGGGCCGTCCGACGCCTCCACGCGGCCCCGGGCCATCACGGCGTCGAGCCGCACCCCGCCGAGGCCCTGGGTGTGAAACGTCAGGGCCGCAGGCCCGGTCCCGGGGGCCGCTTCGAGCTCGACGGTCCCGTCCGGCCCCTCGGCCACGCCCACCCGGGCGATCGCGGGGTACCCGTCCGGCCCCCCCAGCGCGACGACGGCCGACGAGGCCCGCCGCACCCAGCGGAGGAGGGCGTCGAGCTGAGGACCGGGGGCCAGGGCCGGCGGCGCAGGGGGAGTCCGGTCATCTTTCGTCGCTGGGCGAAGGTCTTGGAGCAGACTTCCGCCGAAACCACGTCCGCCGACGACCAGGCGGACCGGCGAGATCTCGATCCACACCCGTGGCAGGTAGAAGTCGAGCAGCTTCACCGAGATCGGGTTCAACCCGAGACGGGCGGACAGGAACTTCTGCCGCATCTCCCGGATGTACCGGTCGGTGTTGGCCTGGAGATCGTCGTCGAGCACGACGGCGTCGCCCTGCAGCAGCGTCGAGCCGAAGAGTGCGGCGACCCGGGGGTGGCGCCGGGCGTAGTAGGCCTTGTTCGGATACCCGAGGCCAGTTGAGATGCCGAGGACGCCGCGGTCGGGATACCAGTACGGCGTGACGGGCCAGCACAGCGGCTCGCCTCGCGGCGTGAGGTAGGCGAACTCGGTGATCGACGCGGCACGGAACTGGGCGGAGAGCAGCCGGGGGATCTCCGGGCCTCCCGGCCCCCCGGCCGGCCCGGAGGTCATTCTTCGTCCGTGATGTAGTCCGCGTTGGCCTCCTTCAGGTCCTTGACCGTGTCGATCCCGCGCCAGTAGCCCTCGATCTTGTAGCCGCCCAGGCGTCCCGAGAGCGCCAGCTCCGGGAACGTCGTGTCCTCGTGGTCGCCCTTGTCCGGGAGCATGTCCACGACGTCGGGCTCCATGGCGTAGATGCCCCCGTTGATCCAGTACGGCAGGTGCGGGCTCTGGACGAATCCGAGGACGAAGTCGCCGTCGAGGGTGGCCAGCCCCCAGTTCGACCGGTAGGGGGCAAGGGCAATCGTGGAGAGCACCGAGATCTTGCGGTGGTGGGCGGCAAGGTCGGCGAGGGGGAACCGGGCAAGCACGTCACCGTTCATGGCAAACCACCCCTCGTCCCTGAAGGGGAGCTGCTTGGCGGCCAGCTTCATGCCGCCGCCGCGCCCCAGGGGCGTCTCCTCAATCGCGTAGTCGACCTTGATGCCCAGCCGGCTCCCGTCGCCGATGCGGTCCTGGATGACCTCGGCCCGGTACCCGACGGACATCACCGCCTTCTCCACGCCGGCCGCGGCGAGCCAGATGAGCTGGTGCTCGCACACGGGGATGCCGCCCACCTCGACCATGGCCTTGGGCCGGTCCTGGGTGTAGGGGCGAAGCCGCGTCGCCTGACCGCCTGCAAGAATCACTGCCTGTCGCATATGCGGAGCTCCATACGAGAGCGAAGGTGGAAGTGCCTCAGCTTACGGGATGGTTGCGGGGTCCGCTGGATCGTGCGGGATCTCGACCAGTTCGACGAGGACGCCGTGGTTCGTCCTCGGGTGGACGAAGGCCACCCGGGTGTTGCGCGAGCCCCGCCTCGGCTCCTGGTCGACGAGGACGAGCTCGTGCTCCCGCGCCGACGCCAGCGCCGCCTCGATGCCCTCGACCTCGTACGCGATGTGGTGGAGCCCCTCCCCGCGGCGTTCGATGAACCTGCCGACGGGGGTGTCTGGAGCGAGGGGGGCGACGAGCTGCAGGTAGGTGTCCCCGAGGCGGAACATGGCCTCCTCGACGCCCTGCTCGGCCACGACCTCGCGGTGGGAAAGGGTCAGTCCCCAAACCCGCTGGTAATGTTCGATAGAGGCACCTAAATCAGAAACCGCCAGGGCCACGTGATCCACACGCCTGAGCACCGCCCGATCCTACAGGAGGAAAGCATGAGCGAATCGGTCATCGTCGCCGGGGCACGGACCCCCATCGGCAAGTTCCTCGGCGCCTTCTCCAGCCTGTCCGCCATGGACCTGGGGGGCGCCGCCATCGCCGAGGCGCTGAAGCGCTCGGCCGTGGACCCCGCCACGGTCGACTACGTGATCATGGGCCACGTCCTGCAGGCCGGCCAGGGCCAGATCACCGCACGGCAGGCCGCCGTCAAGGGTGGCCTGGGCATGGACATCCCTGCACTCACCGTCAACAAGGTCTGCCTGTCGGGCCTCAACGCCGTCGCCCTCGCCGACCAGCTCATCCGGGCGGGCGAGGTCGAGACCGTGGTCGCCGGGGGCATGGAGTCGATGACGAGCACCCCCTACGGCATGCCGAAGGCGCGCCAGGGCGCCCGCATGGGCAACGCCGAGCTGGTCGACCTCATGATTCACGACGGCCTCTGGTGCGCATTCGACCACTGCCACATGGGCGAGAGCACCGACGCCGTCAACGCGACCCTCGGGATCGGGCGCCTGGAGCAGGACGAATGGGCGGCGCGCTCCCACGAGCGAGCGGCCGAAGCGACGAAGGGCGGCCGGCTCGGCGCCGAGATCGTCCCGGTCGACACTCCCGGCCGCAAGGGTGACGGCAACCGGGTCGAGACCGACGAGGGGATCCGCCCCGGCATGACCGCCGAGAGCATCGCCAAGATGCGCCCCGCCTTCACGAGCGACGGGACGATCACCGCCGCCAACGCATCGCAGATCTCCGACGGCGCGGCTGCCCTCGTCGTCACGAGCCGGGAGCGGGCGGAGCGTGAGGGCCTCCCGATCCTGGCGACGATCGTCGCCCATGGCATGGTCGCCGGCCCCGATGCCTCCCTGCCCGCCCAGCCCGCCAACGCCATCGCCAAGGCGGCGAGCAAGCTCGGCGTCGATCCCGCCTCGTTCGACCTCTACGAGATCAACGAGGCCTTCGCCGCCGTCGCCCTGTACTCCGCCAAGCAGCTCGGGGTGGACGAGGACAGGGTCAACGTCAACGGCGGCGCCGTAGCGCTCGGGCACCCGATCGGCGCCTCCGGCGCCCGTCTGGTGCTGACGCTGGCGATGGAGCTCCAGCGCCGTGGCGGAGGCGTCGGCGCCGCATCCCTCTGCGGGGGCGGCGGCCAGGGTGACGCCCTGATCATCCGGGTCGACTAGCAGCCGTCCCCTCCGCCAAGACCCCGCTCCCGGCAGGTTCTCTGCGAAATCCATAGGCGTTTTTCGGAACCAGGTTCGCAGAGAACCTGCCGGCAGGCTAATTGACCGTTGAGGGTAGTCGCCGCCGAGAGATTCTCGGTACACCCCCAACGACCATCCGGGCGGCTCAGTGCATCGAGAAGCCTGGCGCGGCCCCTACAATGTGGCGATGACCGGCGACGGCTTCGCATTGAGCGAGGAGCAGGAGGAATTCCGCACGGTCGCGCGGGCCTTTGCCGAGGAGGTCATCGGCCCCCGCGCCGCTGAGATCGACGAGACCGACGAGTTCCCCTGGGACATCCACAAGGCGATGGTGGCCCAGGGGTTCCTCGGCATCGGGCTCCCCGAGGAGCTCGGGGGCGCCGGCGGCGGGCCGCTCGACGTTTGCATCCTCATCGAGGAGCTGGCCCGGGTCTCCGGCGGCGTCAGCGTCATCCCGCTCGTCAACCGGCTTGCCGCCATCCCGATCCTGCTGGCAGGGAGCGAGGCCCAGAAACGAGACGTGGTGGAAGGGCTGGTCTCGGGCGAGCACCAGTACTCCTACTGCCTGACCGAGCCGGGATCGGGCTCGGATGCGGCGGCGATGTCCTCCCGGGCGGTCGCCGACGGCGACGGGTGGCGCCTGACGGGCCAGAAGCGGTTCATCACCAACGCCGGGATCTCGGATCGCTACGTCTACTTCGCCGTGACGGACCCCGACGGGGAGAAGGGCCACAACATCACCGCCTTCCTCGTGCCCGGCGACGCCCCCGGGTTCTCACTCGGCCGATCGGAGAAGAAGATGGGCATCCGGGGCTCTCCCACGCGGGAGGTGTTCTGCGAGGACGTCCCCCTGACCGGGTCCGACGTGATCGGGAAGGTCGACCAGGGGTTCCAGGTCGCCCTCCGCACCCTCGATTTCGCCCGGCCAACCGTGGCCGCCCAGGCCGTCGGCATCGCCCAGGGCGCCCTCGACCAGGCGGTGACCTACGTCCGCCAGCGCGAGCAGTTCGGCCAGCCGATCGGTGAGTTCCAGGGCGTCCGCTTCATGCTGGCCGACATGGCGACGGCCACGGAGGCCGCCCGGCTGCTCGCCTACAAGGCCGCCTCGATGGTGGCCGCCGGCGACCCCCGGACGGGCTACCTTGCCGCGATGGCCAAGACCTTCGCCTCCGACACGGCGATGAGCGTGACGACCGACGCCGTCCAGCTCCTCGGGGGCTATGGGTACATCCGGGACTTCCCGGTGGAACGGATGATGCGGGACGCCAAGATCACACAGATCTACGAGGGCACGAACCAGATCCAGCGTGTCGTGGTCGCTCGCTCGCTCCTGCGTTCCGGCGGCCCGGGAAGGAACGCTTGACTTTCCGCCTGATCTACGAGGTCGATCCTCCGCGCGAGGCGACGCTCACGAAGTTCTTCCGCCAGCTCGAGATCTTCGGCGATGTCGTGGACACGGTGCTGATCCCCGACAACCACCTCGGCCGCTCCGCGCTCTCGTCCGTGGTGCTGGCGATCGAGGCGGCGAAGCAGGGCTTCCGGCCGATCGTCGCCCTCAACGCCCGGGACCGCAACCACCTCCGCCTCCACAGCGACTTTCTCACGCTGCGCGCCTTCGGCATCGAGGAGGTGCTCCTGCTGTTCGGCGACCGGATCGACTCCGGGCGCAGCGACCTGACCGTCCGCAGGATGCTCGAGCACGAGGGTGGCGACGGGCTGCGCCGGGGCGTCGTGGCCCCGCTCACCAAGCCCCTCGCCTGGCGGAGGGCTGCGGACTTTCTCTTCACCCAGCTTGGCTCGGCCGGTCTTGCCTCGGCCCCCGCGCTCCGCCGGCAGGACTGGTCGAAGCCGGTCTACTGCGGCACCGCGGCCCTGCCCACCCGGGAGATGGCGGCGAAGGTGCTGGCCAGCATCCCGGGCTTCACGATGCCCGAGGGCTTCCTCGAGGCGTTCGACGACGACCCCGAGTCGGGCTTCCGCTTCGCCCTGGACTGCCTCGACGACCTGTGCGACGGCGGCGTTGACGGCGCCCACCTCGTCGTGCCCGCGGGACGGGTCCGCTTCGCCGAGATGCTCGGCGGCTGGGTCGCTGCCCGGCGGCGCGCCGACCGGGCCGACCGGGCCGTGATTGAATGCCCCTCATGAGCGAGAGCCTGTTCACGGGCGGCAACGCCACGGTCTACGTCACCGAGCTGGACCGGTCGGTGCGGTTCTACACCGAGACCCTCGGCCTGGGGCTGGCGTTCCGCCGCGGCGATTCCTGGGCGCAGATCGACGCCGGCAGGGGGCTGACCCTGGGCCTGCACGTGGCCCCTCCCGGCGCCCCCCGCCCGGGCACGAACGGGTCCATCACGGTGGGGTTCGAAGTCGCCCGGCCGATCGACGACGTGGCCCGGGAGCTCGAGCGTCGCGGTGTGGCCGTCCGCCGCCCGCCTTCCGAGGGTGCAGCCAAGCTGGCCTTCTTCAGCGACCCCGACGGCAACGCGCTCTACGCTGCGGAAGTGCCGAAAGGTCCGCCTCCCGCCGGTGAGCGCCCGTGAGCGCGGGTTAAAGGCCCCGGGCTGGTCTACTCTGATCGCATGGCCCCGGTTCTGACGCGGCCCTACCATCGACGCCCGTCCGGCGAGGCGCCGCCTCCAGGCCCGCGGGACCCCGGCGGGCGCGGCGGGGGTGACTGGGCGCTCCTCACGGTCGCCGCCAACGAGGTGATCGCGTACCTCATCCGCGGCAGGCTTGCCGAGGAGGGGATCGAGGTCGTCCTGGACTCGTCCAACGCCTCACCGGGAGCGTGGCTGCATCCCTTCGGCGACCCCGCCTCGCCGGTCCGGGTGTTCGTGCGGCGCGCCCAGTTGACCGAGGCGAGCCTGCTGCTGCACGAGGTGGACCAGGTGTCGGAGGCAGGCAGGCGCCTCCCTGTGGCCCACGCCGGCGACGAGTCGAGCCGGCGCCTCGAGGGGCGCCTCGGGCACTCGTCCTGGATCGGGTTCCGGGTGCTCGTCGCGGTGGCGGCGGCGCTGGCCCTCAGTGGCCTGCTCGTCTTCGGCCCCTGCGTGTCGCACTGGTTCTGCGTGTAGGGAATGCCGCCGACGCAGCCGCTGCAGGTCCCCACCCTCGAGTGGCGGGGCGATCGTCTCGATGTCATCGACCAGACCCTGCTGCCGGGACGCCTGGAAGTCCGGTCCCTCCGCTCGGTCGCCGACGTCGTCGGGGCCATCAAAACCCTCGTCGTGCGGGGAGCACCGGCTATCGGCGTCTGCGGAGCCTTCGGGGTGGTCCTCGGGCTTCAGGAGTCCGGGCCGGACGGCACCGACGACGTGCTTGCCCGCCTGGACGCGGTGGTCCACGCCGTGGGGGAGGCCCGTCCCACCGCGGCCAACCTCGCCTGGGCGGCCGGGCGTGTCGCGGCTGCGGCACGGAAGGGCACCAGCGCGGAGGAGGTCCGCCGCCTCGCGCTCGACGAGGCCCTCGGGATCCGTGACCGGGACGTCGAATCGTGCCGCCGCATCGGGGAGGCGGGGCGCATCGAGCTGGCGGGCGCGAGCCGCCTCCTGACGCATTGCAACACCGGGCGGCTGTGCGCCGCCGGCATCGGGACCGCCCTGGGCGTCGTCTATGCGAAAGCCGCTGCGGGCGAGCCGGTCGAGGTCATTGCCGGCGAGACCCGCCCGCTGCTCCAGGGCAGCCGGCTCACGGCCTGGGAGCTGGCCGAGGCAGGGATCCCCGTCACGGTCATCCCCGATGGCGCCGCGGGGGCCGCCCTCGCCGCCGGGAAGGTGGACGCGGTGGTGGTCGGCTGCGACCGGGTTGCCTGCAACGGCGACACGGCGAACAAGAT
>DASXNO010000066.1:0-4139 GCA_036495025.1 Actinomycetota bacterium
GGACAAATGAGGAAACTTTAAGCCCCCGATTCTGGCCGCAGCCTTCAGGTCGGAAGCGTGGCGGTGCTACCATTGAAGTTTGCTCGGGCCGCGACCAGCCGGGGTGGGCGACCGATCGGGCCGAGGGCCGGGCCCTTAGCGGAGCTGGTTGATCAGGCTCGTGGCCGCCATGTCGAAGTAGGCGAGGAGCTCCCGGGCGTCCTCGACGGTTGCGCCGCTGGCGGCCACGGCCTCGCTCATGTGGCGGAACCAGGCGTCTCGCTCCGCCATGCCGATGGGAAACGGGTGCCGCATCCGCAGGCGTGGGTGCCCGCGCCGCTCGCTGTAGCGACGGGGACCTCCCCAGTACTGGACGAGGAACTCCGCCAGGTGGAACTTCGGGGGTCCGAGGTCGTCGGGGTAGAGGGGCCGCAGCACCGGGTCGGCCTCGACGCCCTCGTAGAAGCGGTCCACGAGGGCATGGAAGAACTCGTCGCCCCCCACCCGCTCGTAGAGCGTCGCCGGCGCCGCTCCTGCATCGTCCGTGACCACGTCAAGCAGATTATCGCCACTGGCCTGCGGGTATCACTCCCCCGAAACCGACTGTGGGAGACGTGCTATGGCCACAACCAACCCCAGCATGAGGCGACGCTACAACCTGCTCGCCACCTTCCCGGACCGCAGAGCCGCCGAGGAGGCGGTCGGCGCCCTGAAGCGCCGCGGGATGGCCGAGACGGCCATCTCGGTGGCGTCCAGAGTGGGCGACCGGGAGGTCGCCGAGGCGGAGATGCGAGATGAGCTCGAGGGCCTGGTGGCCGGGCCGGGTGTGATTGCCTCGAAGACCATGACCCGAGGATCCCTGGCGGGCGCCATCATCGGGGTGGTCGTGGGGGCCGTGATCGGGTTCCTGGTCGGCGCGGCCGTCTTCGGCTCCCAGTCGGGGGCGTCCCGAACGGTCGGCATCGTTGCCGCGGTGGTGGCGTTCGCCGCCGGCCTCGCCACGGCCGGAGCGGTGATGGGCGGGTTCTTCAAGCCCCGGTACGGCTCCGACGCGGGCGACGTCGCCGCTGGCGACACCGGGCCCGCGGGTAGCCCCGGAGAGCCGGGGAAGCCGGAGCAATCGGAGGGCCAGGTGGTGGTGGGTGTGCACGTGGACGACGAGCGGGTGATCTCCGAATCCGAGCGCGTCCTGTCCGCCGCGAACCCATTGCGCCTGGACCTCGTCGACGGTCGGGGGGCGGTCCTCAACACCGAGGAGCTCGGCCTCGGCGAACTGCCGGTGGAGCCCGGGAGCGGACGGGTACGGGAGCAGGAGGGCCAGGAGGGGACCGTCTAGGGACGCCTGCCGAGTCCCGGTGCCCCGTGATCGACCCGGGTATAATACCCTGGTCGTCAGAATCGTCCGAAACGCTGGCGGGCTTCTCCGCCGAGTCCCGGGACCCAGGGCTCCAGACCGGGTTGCACTGGAGGAGGAAGAGATGCCGCTCGATATCGCGGTGATCGGGACGGGCCACGTCGGGTTGATCACAGCGGGCACCCTTGCCCGCGTGGGCCACCGGGTGATCGGTGTGGACGACAACCGGGACACGATCGAGGCCCTCAACGCCGGCAGGATGCCGTTCTTCGAGGCAGGGCTCGCCGAGCTCGTTGCCGGGGCGACCGCGTGCGGACGCCTGCGCTTCACGGGCGACATCGCCGAGGCGGTCGCCGAGGCCCAGGTGGCGTTCATCTGCGTCGGCACGCCGGGGCGTCCCACCGGGGAGCCGAACATGCTCGCCGTGGAGGGCGTCGCCACGGCCCTGGGCAGGGCCGCCACCCACGACATGGTGGTCGTCGAGAAGTCGACCGTCCCGGTGCAGACGGCGGAGCGGATCCGTGCGGTGCTCGCCCGGACCTCGCCGCACGCCTTCCATGTGGCGTCCAACCCCGAGTTCCTGCGGGAGGGCCGGGCCGTAGAGGACTCCCTGCATCCCGACCGCATCCTGGTCGGGGCCGACAGCGCCTGGGCGCACGGGATCATGCGCCGGCTCTACGAGCCAATGGTCGCCGCCGGTGGGCGCTACTTCGCTACCGACGTCCCCACCGCAGAGCTGGCCAAGCATGCGTGCAACGCCTTCCTCGCCATGAAGATCAGCTTCGCCAACGCCCTCGCCCGGGTCTGCGAGGCCTCCGGGGCCGACGTGGTAGCCGTCGCCGACATCATGGGCTCGGACCCCCGCATCGGCAGGGACTTCCTCGACGCCGGGCTCGGCTGGGGCGGCTCGTGCTTCCCAAAGGACCTCGCCGCCTTCCGGGCGCAGTCGGAGCGCCTCGGCTACCGCTTCGGGCTGCTCGACGAGGTGGTGAGGATCAACGAGGAGGCCCTCTCCTGCGCCTTCGACAAGATCAAGGAAGCCCTCTGGAACCTCGAGGGCAAGCGGGTGGTGCTCCTCGGGCTCGCCTTCAAGCCCGGCACCGACGACGTGCGGGAGTCCCCGGCGCTGCGCCTGGCGCAGATGCTCCTTGACGGCGGGGCGGCCGTGGTCGGCGTCGACCCGCAGGCCGGCCCGGCGGCCGCCGCCAAGCTCGCCGGGCTCGAGGTGGCCGACGACCCCTACGCCGCGGCGGACGGGGCCGACTGCCTCGTCGTCTGCACCGAGTGGCCGGAGTTCGGCGATCTCGACCTGGTGCGCCTGAAGGGCATCCTCACCGTCCCCGTCCTGGTGGACGGCCGCAACCTCTTCGACGCCACGGCCGCCCGGGAGGCCGGCTTCAGCTACTTCCCCACGGGCCGGCCGGCGCTTCCCTGATGCGAGCCCTCGTCACCGGCGGGGCCGGCTTCCTCGGGTCGCACCTGTGCGAGCGCCTGGTGGCCGAGAGCCACGAGGTCGTCTGCTACGACTCGCTCATGACCGGCAGCCGGGACAACCTGGCCGCCCTGGCCGGCAACCCGAGCTTCACGTTCCGCCAGTACGACGTGACCAAGCACGTCGACGTCGACGGTCCCGTTGACTGGGTCCTGCACTTCGCCTCGCCGGCCTCGCCCCGGGACTACCTCGAGCACCCCATCCACACGTTGAAGGTCGGGGCGCTCGGCACGCTCAACTGCCTCGGCTTGGCGAAGACCCGGGGAGCAGGTCTGCTGCTTGCCTCGACGTCGGAGGTCTACGGTGACCCGTTGCGCCACCCGCAGCAGGAGTCGTACTGGGGAAACGTCAACCCGGTGGGCCCGCGCGGCGTCTACGACGAGGCCAAGCGCTTTGCCGAGGCGCTGACCATGGCCTACCACGACACCCACGGCGTCAAGGTCCGGATCGCCCGCATCTTCAACACCTTCGGCCCCCGCATGCGCAAGGCCGACGGACGGGCGGTGCCGACCTTCATCCACCAGGCGCTCACCGACCAGCCCATCACGGTGCACGGTGATGGCTCGCAGACGCGCAGCCTTGCCTACGTGGACGACACGGTGGAGGGTTTCATCCGGCTGCTGGGAGCCGACGGCGTCACCGGCCCGGTCAACATCGGTAACCCCGAGGAGGTGACCGTTCGCCACCTTGCCCAGCGCATCCGGGACCTGGCGGGAGCGACGTCGGAGATCCACACCGTAGGGCGCCCCGTCGACGACCCGGAGCGGCGCTGCCCCGA
This sequence comes from Actinomycetota bacterium, assembly GCA_036495025.1. Lineage (GTDB taxonomy): Bacteria > Actinomycetota > CADDZG01 > JAHWKV01 > JAOPZY01 > JAOPZY01. The sequence goes on from DASXNO010000066.1 coordinate 3,604, forward strand.
TATCGGCCTGGCCCGGCAGTTGCTGGGCTGGGCGCCGGTGGTCACCCTCGACGAGGGCCTGCAACGAACCATCGAGTGGTGCCGCCGCAGCGGCTGGGCCGGCGAGGAGCCCAGCGCTGCCAACGCTTTGCTTCCCTTTCCGGGGCCTTCTTTGAGTCTCTGAGCCCGCTATGCGCGGCGAAAGTCGCAAAGAAGGCGCAGGGGTCCCCGGGGCGTTGCATCAGTAGCGGGAGGTTGCTGCGCCCGTGATGGGCGCCGGAGGCGGGGACGAGCCCAGCGAACCCTTGAACGCCATGTCGCCGTAGGCGAAGATCCCGCCGTCGGCTCCCACCAGGAGGTAGCCGTTGCCCGTCGGGTTGCCCACCATTCCCGTGATCGGCTTGTTGAGGCGGGTCCCGCCCGCGGAACCGTAGAAGGTCACCCCGAAGGAGAAGATCCCGCCGTCGGACGCCACGAGCCAGTAGCCGGAGCCGTTGGGGTTGGTGGTGAGCGACTCGACCGGGGCGTTGAGCCGGATCGCCCCCATGGAGCCGACG
>DASXNO010000067.1:0-4668 GCA_036495025.1 Actinomycetota bacterium
CATCGGTGAGGAGGCACGACGTGATGGCGCCCTTCCGCGAGGCGACTCTGTTCGCCGCGGGAGCAGCGCGGGCCTGACATGGCAAGGATTCTGGTCGTCGACGACCATCTGGAGAACCGCCGGCGGCTTGCTACCGCGCTCGGGTCCCGCGGGCACGTGGTCCTCGAGGCGCGCGACGAGCTGCAGGGCCTGGCGATGGCCGGCGACCAGCGGCCCGACCTGGTGATCTTCCACCCCTCCAGCTCTCTGCAGGACGGCGTCCAGGCGCTCGCGGCGAGGTCGGTCGTGACCCATGTGCTCGAGGAGTCCGCCGACCCGCACCTCGTCGCCTCGGTCGTGGAGGACGTCCTCGCAACCCCCCCAGCACCAGCCGCAGCCCTCCGGCCCGGGGAGGACCTGCCGGAGCTGGCCCTGCGGCAGAGCGAGCGCCGGTTCCGTTTGTTGACCGAGGCCTTGCCGGTTGGCGTCTTCTCCATGACCCCGGACGGGAAGCCGACCTACAGCAACGCGCGCCTCGACGAGATCTGCGGCATCGCTGCCAGGGGGGAGGGTGCTCCGTCCTGGATCGACCGCGTCCACCCCGACGACGCCGCTGCGGTCATGCCCGGGACGGCGCAGCGCGGGGGCTCGCCGGCACCCTCCCGGCGGAGGGTGCGCATCGTGCGGCCCAGCGGGGAGGAGCGATGGGCGGATGTCCACGCCGCCCCCTCCCTCGACGACCAGGGTGTGGCGACCGCCTGGGTCGGCACCGTCGAGGACGTGACGGAGCTCGTCTGTGCCCGGGAGCAGCAGGAGGTGCTCGAAGCCAGGATGCGCATGTCCGACCGGCTGGACAGCCTCGGCCAGCTGGCCGGCGGCGTCGCCCACGACTTCAACAACCTTCTCGGCCTCATCCTCAACTATGCGCAGTTCGTGACCGACGCGCTCCGCGAGCTGATCGGTTCGTCGAGCGGGAATCCCCTGCTGGAGGAGATGCTGAGCGACGCAGGAGAGATCTCCAACATCGCCCGCCGGGCTGCCGAGCTGACCCACCACCTGCTCGTCTTCGCGCGCCACGATCTCGTCGAGCCCGAGGTCGTCGACCTGAACGCCGTCGTTGCCGGACTCGAGGAGCTCCTCGGCAGCACCGTGGGCGAGCAGCTTGCCCGAACCAGCAGCCTTGACCCGACCGCGTGGAGGGTGAGGGCGGATCCGGCCAGCCTGGAGCAGATCCTCGTGAACCTGGTCGCCAACGCCCGGGACGCCATCCCCGGGACGGGCACGATCGCCGTGTCGACCGAGAACGTCGTCATCGACGACCAGGTCGCCGTGACGCACGCGCTCCCACCGGGCCGCTACGTCAAGCTCGCGGTGCGCGATAGCGGGGAGGGGATGACCCCGGACGTCGCCGCCCACGCCTTCGAGCCCTTCTTCACCACCAGGCCCAAGGGCAGCGGGACGGGCCTGGGTCTGTCGACGGTGTACGGCCTCGTCTCCCAGTTGGGCGGCACGGTCCTGATCCACTCCCAACCGGGAAACGGAACCATCGTCCGCGTCTACCTGCCCGCGGCGGAGGAGCGTGCCGACGCCGTCGTCGAGGACGCCGCCACGCCGCAGCTGGGCGACGGCCAGAGCATCCTGCTCGTCGAGGACGAGGCGAGGCTGCGAGCGACCGCCGCCCGGATCCTGGCCAGGAACGGGTACTCGGTGGTGGCCGCTGCGGAGGGCGAGGCGGCGATGGCCGTGGTGGAGGATGCCGGCACCGGCATCGACCTGGTGCTGACCGATATGGTGACGGCGGGGATGCCGGCGCGTGAGCTGGCGGAACGCATCGCCCGGGTCCGCCCGGCCCTCCCGATCCTGTTCCTCTCCGGCTACCCCGATGGCCTGACCAGACTGAACGGTTCGCTGCATGCGAGTGTTTCCCTTGTGGAGAAGCCCTTCACGCGGGCGTCCCTGCTCCATGCCGTAGCGGAGGCGCTGAACCGTTAGCCCAGACCAGGCCGGGATTCAGCCCGGTACGGGTGTGCCTCGAGTCCTTGTGGTGGACGACGACCCGGGGATGCGGTCGGTGATCCGCCGGACGCTGCGCAAGGCTGGTTTTGCCTCCGTTGAGGCCGCTGACGGCAGGGAGGCGGTGGCGATGTACGTAGGCGGCAACCTCGATCTTGTCCTGCTCGATGTCGAGCTCCCGGACCTCGACGGGTACGAAGTGCTGCGCAGATTCAAGCTCGAGGGCCCGGGCGATTACGTCCCGGTGATCATGGTCACGGGCCGGGGGTCGCCCCACGATGTGGCCGAGGGTCTGGGAATCGGTGCGCAGGATTATCTCGCCAAGCCCTTCCACCCGGAGGAGCTCCTGGCCCGGGTCAACTCCGCATGGCGAGTCAAGTGCCTCCACGGTGCGCTGGTGGAGAAGGCGGCAGCGCTCGAGGAGCTCGGCCGCATCGATGGGCTCACCGGCATCCACAACCGGCGCCACATGGACGAGGCCCTGCGGGCGCGGGTCGCTGCCGTTCGCCGCCACTACGGGGAGCCAGCCGGTGCCCTCCTGGTCGACATCGACCATTTCAAAGCGGTCAACGACACGTGGGGACACTCCGTCGGCGACGACGTGCTGCGGTGCGTGGCGGGCACCCTGTCCGCCAGCGTCCGGTCCGACGACGACGTGGGCCGCTGGGGCGGCGAGGAGTTCCTGGTGCTCCTGCCGGCAACCGACGCAACGGGAGTGGCCACGCTGGCCGCCAGGCTTCGGGCCGCGGTCGCCGAGTCGGAGCCGCACGCGGGACTCCACGTCACCGTGAGCATCGGCGGCGCCGTCACCTTCGACGGCGACGCTCAGGCCCTGATCGATGCCGCCGACCGCGCCCTCTACGCCGCGAAGAACGCTGGGCGGGACCGCGTCGTCATCGACGAACCGTAAAGCGCGGCGCGCACCGGGCGGCAGAGGGGGGGACCACTTAGGTGAGGGCGGGGACGGGTGTGGCCTCCGGCCGGATGTCGGGGATCTCCTCGGGCTCCTCGGACTCCACGTGCAGGTGGGGGAGCAACCGGTCGAGCCAGCCGGGGAACCACCAGTTGGCCTTCCCGAGCATCTGCATGAGGGCGGGCACCAGGGCGCTCCGGACGACAACCGCGTCGACCAGGATCGCCGTGGACAGGCCGAGCCCGAACTCCTTGATGATCGGCTGGCCGAGCAGGATGAAGGAGCCGAAGACCACGATCATGATGGCGGCGGCCGCCGTGATGGTCTGGCCGGTGGCCGCGAGGCCGATCCGCACCGCGTCGGAGTTGTCGCCCCTGCGCAGGTACTCCTCGTGGACCCGGGTGAGCAGGAAGACCTCGTAGTCCATCGACAGCCCGAAGAGGATGGCGAAGAGCATGACCGGCAGGAAGGAGGTGACGGGCCCGGTGCGGGTCACCCCGAACACCTTGCCGAGCCAGCCCCACTGGAAGACGGCCACGAGGACCCCGAAGGCGGCCCCCACCGACAGCAGGTTCATGATCGCCGCCTTGAGCGGGATCAGCAGGCTGCGGAAGACGATCGCCAGGAGGATGAAGGACAGCCCGACGACGACGCCGATGAACAGCGGCAGCTTCGAGGTAAGCACGTTGGAGAAGTCGACGAAGACGGCGGTCAGGCCGCCGACAAAGACGGTGAGGCCCGTGCCCGCGGTGGCCTGGGGGATGACCTGCGTGCGCAGGTGGGCGATGAGGTCGGTGGTGGCCGCATCCTGAGGGGCCGAGGCCGGGTAGGCCTGAATGATGGCCAACTCGGGGCCCTGCGGGACCGGGATCGGAGGGGACGGGATCACCGCAGCGATGTCCGGGGTGGCCTTCAGGGCGCTTACGAGCCTCTGCAGGGCCCCGGTGGGATTGGTGCCCCCCATCTCGACGCTGATGGCCAGCGGTCCGTTGAAGCCCGGCCCGAATCCCTTTGCCAGCAGGTCGTAGGCCTGCCGGGTGGTGGTGCCGGCGGGGTCGCTCCCGGCGTCGGACGACCCGAGCCGCAACGAGAAGAAGGGGAAGGCAAGGGCGCCGATCACGACGAGGGCGAGCAGCGCCCAGACCGCGGGGCGCCGCTGGACGACGATCGCCCAGCGGTCCCAGAAGCCGCCGGCGTGGCCGATGACCGGCCCGGTCCTCGCCAGCCTGGCCCGCTGGCGGCGGGAGAGGATCTTGGGGCCCAGGAATCCCAGGAGGGCCGGCAGCAGGGTCAGCGCTGCGACCATGGTGAACAGGACGCCGATGCTGGCCGCGACCGCGAGGCCGTACAGGAAGCTGACCCGCAGAGCGAACAGGCCGAGCAGGGCGATGCACACCACGATGCCGGCGAACAGCACCGCCCGGCCCGAGGTGTCGACGGCCGTCAGCACGGAGGCCTCGACCTGCTCCCCGCGCAGCAGTCCCTGGCGGTGGCGGGAGATGATGAACAGGGCGTAGTCCACGCCGACCCCCAGGCCGATGAGAGCGACGAGCTCGGTGGAGAACACGGGCATCTTGAGGCCGTTCGAAAGCAGGCCGATCACGCCAATGGCGGTGCCGAGCGAGACGAGGGCCGAGGCCAGCGGCATGAGCGCCGCCAGCAGCGAGCCGAAGACGAGGAACAGCACGATCCCCGCCGCCAGGATGCCGAAGCCGCTGCCGCCGGGCGACGGCGGCGTCGCCGATTCCGCCACCTGGCCACCC
>DASXNO010000068.1:0-21126 GCA_036495025.1 Actinomycetota bacterium
CGGGGGCGCTCGCGGTGATCTGGGTGGGGGAATTGACGGTGAAGCTCGTTGCCGCGACCGACCCGAACTGTACGGAGCTGACCGATCCGAAGTTGGTCCCGCTGATCACCACGGAGGTGCCCCCGGCGGAAGGGCCCGAGATCGGCGTCACATTGGTCACGGTTGGCGGTCCGGTGACATCGGCGTACGTGAAGCGGTCGCTGGCCGTGACGGGGCTCGTGCCTCCCGGGGTGGTGACGTGGACGTCAACGATGCCGGCGACGCCCGCCGGTGCGGTAACGGTGATCGACGTGGCGCTGAAGGCGGTGACGCTGCCGGCGGTCGCCCCGAAGTTCACCACCGGCGTTCCCGGCGTGAAGTTGGCGCCACCGATGGTGACGACCGTCCCGCCCGCGGTCGGGCCGGTGTTCGGGCTCACCGATGCGACCGACGGCGGCGGTTTGACGAACGTGAACTGGTCGGCGGTGCCGGTCCCCGACGTGCCGGCGGGTGTGGTGACCGTGATGTCGACCGTCCCCGGGGCGCCGCTCGGCGATACCGCGGTGATCTGCGCGGCGTTGTTGACGGTGAAGCTTGCCGCCGCCGTGGCCCCGAACCTGACGCCGGTGGCGCCCGTGAGGTTGGTGCCCGAGATGACCACCGAGCTGCCCCCGGCGGACGTCCCGGTCACCGGGCTCACCCCGGTCACCGACGGCGGCGGGGTGTAGGTGAACCGGTCGGCGGCGCCAGCCGCGCTCGTCCCGGCCGGCGTCGTCACGGTGACGTCCACCTGGCCGGAACCCGCCGGCGCGACCGCGGTGATCTGCCCGGCGTTGTTGAGCGTGAAGCTGGTGGCCGGCGTGGTACCGAACGAAACCCCGGAAGCGCCTGTGAAGTTCATGCCCGAGATGACCACCGACGTGCCGCCGCCCGCCGGCCCGGCGTTCGGATTGACGCCGCTGACCGCCGGAGGCGGCGTGACGAAGGTGAACGTGTCGGCGGCTCCGGTCGGGCTCGTGCCGCCGAGGTTGGTCACGGTCACATCGACGGGCCCTGGCGCCCTTGCCGGCGACGTCGCCGTGATCTGCCCGGCGTTGTTGACCGTGAAGCCGGTGGCGGGCGTGGTCCCGAACGAGACCCCGGTCGCGCCGGTGAAGTTCGTGCCCGAGATGACCACCGACGTGCCGCCGGCCGTGCTGCCACTCAAGGGGCTGACGCCCGTGACCGTGGGAGGGCTGGGCGGCGTGGCGTAGGTGAACTTGTCGGCGGCAACCAGTGCGCTGGTCCCGGCCGGCGCGGTCACGGTGATGTCCACCTGTCCGGCCGGCGCCGCCGGCGAGGTCGCGGTGATCGACGTGGCGCTGTTGACGGTGAAGCCGGCCGCCGCCGTGGCCCCGAACGAGACCCCGGTCGCGCCGGTGAAGTTCGTGCCCGAGATGGTGACGCTGGCCCCTCCGGCGGTGCTGCCGGTGGTGGGGCTCAGCCCGCTCACCACGGGAGCCGGCGTCACATAGGTGAAGGCGCCGGCGGCACCGGTCGCGCTGGTGCCGCCCGGCGTCGTCACGGTGATGTCGACGGTGCCCGCAGCACCGGCGGGAGCGGTGGCGGTGATGGACGTGGCGGACCCGACCGTGAAGCCCGTGGCGGCGACCGCCCCGAACTTGACCGCCGATGCCCCCGTGAACCCGGTCCCCGTGATGACGACCGACGTCCCCCCTGCGGTGCTCCCACTGACCGGGCTGACCCCCGTGACCGTCGGGACGGGCGCCGCTGCGGCGTAGGTGAACTGGTCGGCCCCGCTCGTGGCGCTCGTGCCGGCCGGTGTGGTGACGGTGACGTCGACCGTGCCGGCAGCACCGGCGGGCGCGGTGGCGGTGATGGACGTGGCGGACCCGACCGTGAAGCTCGCATTCGTGGCGCCGAACCTCACCGACGTTGCGCCCGTGAGCCCCGTGCCCGTGATCGTCACCGCGGTCCCCCCTGCCGTCGACCCGCTGTTGGGGGTGACGCCGGAGACGGTCGGCGCCGCGGTCGAGCCGCCCCAGGTCACGACGATCGGCGTCGAGTTGGCCTGGGCGTTCACCATGCTGGCGTTCGAGATGTAGCCCATGTACCGGTGGCTGACGGCGGAGGACTGCGTGACCGACGTCGACAGGGTCGTGCCCGACCCGCCGTGCACCAGCTCGGTGCCGGTGGTGACGTCGACGATGCCCAGCCCGTAGGGCGTCGGCCCCACGTCCTTGTTCGCGGTGGCGACGAGGTTGACGGCGGCGCCGACTGCCGGAGCCGTCGTCGTCGCCGCCAGGCTGACGGCGTACCCGTTGTTCGAGAACGTGTAGGAGTACTGGTCCGCCGTGCTCGTCCCGCTCGTGCCGGCGGGGTTGGTGACGGTCACGTCGAGGAGGTTCGCCGTGCCCGCCGGGGGGACCGCCGTGATGAGGCCGGCGTTGCCGACCGTGAAGCTGGCCGCTGGCACCGTCCCGAACTTGACGGCCGACGCGCCGGTGAAGCCGGACCCCGTGAGCGACACCGAGTTGCCTCCGGCGCTCGGCCCCGAGAACGGCGTAACCGCGGCGACGGTCGGCGGCGTGGTGACGGTGCCGTAGGTGAACCGGTCGCTCGGCCCGGTTGCGCTCGTGCCGGCCGGGGTCGAGACAGCCACGTCGACCGTCGTCTGGTCGGTGCCGGGCGGTGAGACCGCCGTCACCTGGGTTGCCGACATGGCGTTGAAGCTCGCCGCCGCCGCCGTCCCGAACTTGACCGCGGTGGCGCCGGACAGGTTGGTCCCGGAGATCGTCACCGTGGTCCCGCCCGCAGCCGGCCCCGACGGCGGGCTGACGCCGCTCACCTGGGGTTGCGTGCTCTGGTAGGTGTACCGATCCGATGTGTTCGTGATGCTGGTCCCGCTCGGCGTCGTCACGGTGATGTCGACGGTCGCGCCTGGCGCCCCTGCCGGAGCCGTTACGGTGAGCTGCGTGGCGCTGTTGGGTGTCAGGCCCGTGGCGGCGACCGTTCCGAACTTGACCGACGTGGCCCCCGTGAGGTTGCTGCCCGAGATGACCACCGAGTTGCCGCCGCCGGCCGGCCCGGCCGTGGGGTTGAGCCCCGACACCGCGGGCTGGCTGGCGGGGGTGTTCGAGCAGTTGACCGTGCCGGCATCCTCCGTGGTGCCAGCGGTCGTCACGAAGGCGTGGTCGTAGCTCGTGGCGTGCAGGGTCATCTTGAGCGCGCCCCAGTGCCCGGCGTCACGGAACGCGGAGTTGGGCTGGATGGTGCCGAAGTTGCCCGGCAGGAACGCCCCACCGGTGCCCACGACGTACTGGGCGATCCCGGTGGACGAGGCGACCTGGGCCGGAGTCTGCAGGTTGAAGCGTTCGTAGTCGTGGTCCGACCCGGCCAGCACGACGCTGGCGTGGGCGTTCGCGAGGTCGGTCCAGAACTGGGCGTACTCGGGACGGTTGCCGATGGCGCCAGAGGAGAACCGGGGCCGGTGCCACGCGGCGATCGTGCAGACGTTGGGGTGGGCGGCAAGGTCGTTGCGCAGGAACGTCTCCTGCGGCGACCCCGAACCGCAGCCGCCGTCGGACCCGCACTCGTTGTCGAGCATGATGACGTGCCAGCTGCCGCCGGAGACGGGGATGTCGAAGCTGTACCACGGCGTGCTCGCCGTGACGCCCGAGCGGAGCTCGCCCTTGGAGTTGAAGTAGCCGATGTAGTTGCCGAGCGTGGCGCCCGACGAGCTGTTGGTGTCGTTGGGGTCGCCCCAGTCGTGGTTCCCCGCAGTGGGGTTGATCGAGACGCCGGGCACCGACGCAGGGATCCGGCCCCACGCCGAGTCGTACCCCTGCAGGTACATGTTCAAGGTCGGAGGGCTGCCGGGAGGAAGGTTGTCCGTGTACTGGATGTCGCCGAGGGCCAGGACGTAGCCGGGTTTGGCGCTGTTGACGATCGCCGCCGTGTCGTTCATGGGGCAGTTGGCGGGCGTGTTGGTGGTGGGGTCGCAGCCGATGTCCCCGGCCGCCATCAGCACGGGATCGGCGGCAGCCCCGGCCGGCTGGGCGGTGGCACCGGCGAAGGCCAGGAGCTGTGCGGTCACCAGGCTGCCGAGGCAGGCGGCCGTGCCCATCGCGCGCATCGCCCGCGCCAGTGGGAACCGAAGCCTGTGAATTTCGTGGAGATTCCCGGCCTCGCCCGAACCCGCGGACGGCCTCTTCGCTCGTTGCATGTAGTCGTCCCCCCCGGGCCCCACGCTGGGCCAAAAGCAAAAATCCGTACTTTTGGCGCTTTCCCGCCGACGTATGGCGCGGCTCTATGTAGACGTCGGCGCGCGGAGGAGTGTTCTGGAATTACTGTTCGCTAATCTTGGGGGCCTTTGGGGGGAATCTACTGCGTTGCCACGTCCCCCCCGGCGGGCGCGGGACGATCGGCGACCAGGATCCACCCCGACTCCTCGCGGCACGGGAAGGTCGCCAGCTCGAGGCAGCCGACCTCCTCCTGCTTCCAGCGGGGATAGATCGGCCAGGGGTAGAGGTTCCTGCCGGTCCTTGGGTCGAACAGGTAGTGATGGAGCGGGCAGTCGAGGGCGTCGCCGCGAAGGGTGCCGTCGGCGAGCCGGGCGGCCTCGTGGGGGCAGGAGGGGGCCATGGCGCACACCTCCCCGGACCGCAGGCGCGCCAGCAGCACGCGCCTGCGGTCGACGACGACCTCGCGCAGGGTCCCCGGCGCGAGGTCGTCGGAGGGAAGGGCGGGGGTCATTCGGCCGTAAGGTTCAGCTTCCTGCGGTCATGAAGCGAGCCACGTACGGCGAGTCACCGGGGGCGCTGCGGCGGAAGTGACCGGACGGGCCTTCGCCGAGGAACTCGGAGAACCACGCCTCGTGCTCGACCTCCTCGTTGAGGATCGCGAGCGACAGCTCGTACGTGCGGTGGTCCTTGCCCGCGGTGTAGTTGCAGATGTCCGTGTAGGTCCGGATCGCGCAGCGTTCCGCCTCGACGAGCACCGTCAGCAGGTCCTGGAGCGACGGCCCGGTGGGCGTCTTGCCGCCCGCAAGCGAGTCGGGCAGGTAGGCGTCCGGGCAGCCGGCCTGGTCGGCGAACCTGCGGATGTCGCGCGGCAGCTCCCCGCCGAGCTCGTAGATGCGCGGGGTCAGCGCCTCGAAGTGGTTCCGGTCCTCGATCCGGGCGTCCTCGATGATCTCCTTGAGGCCCTCGCCCTCCAGGCCGATCGCCGAGATCCGCAGGATCGTGTAGTAGTAGAAGGTCGTGAACTCCGCCCCCGCTGCGGCGACGAGCTTCTCGAGCAGCACCGCCACGTCGACGCCGGCCTCCTCTACCATCTGGCGTGCAACCTTGCCCATTGCGTACACCCCTTTCTTGTCCAAGCCCGTCTTTCCGGGCTTAGAGCCCGAGGTCGAAGCGATCGAGGTTCATGACCTTGGTCCATGCAGCCACGAAGTCGCGGACGAGCTTCTCCTTCGAATCGTCACATGCGTAGACCTCGGAAATGGCTCGGAGCTGAGAGTTCGAACCGAAGACAAGGTCGACGGCGGTGGCGGTCCACTTGACTTCGCCTGTTGCCCGATCCCGACCCTCGTACACGTTCTCAGCCCAGGTGGACGCCTTCCAGTCCGTGCTCATGTCGAGCAGGTTCACGAAGAAGTCGTTGGTCAGCGTCTCGGGCCGGTCGGTGAAGACGCCGAGTTGGGATTGTTCGAAGTTGGCGTTCAGGGCACGCATGCCGCCGATGAGAACCGTCATCTCGGGGGCGGTCAGCCTCAACAGGTTGGCCCGGGCCACCAGCAGCTCCTCCGCCGGCAACTTGTGCCCGGGTGGGAAGTAGTTGCGGAACCCGTCGGCGGTCAGTTCGAGCACGGCAAACGACTCCACGTCGGTCTGCTCCTGCGAGGCGTCCGTGCGCCCCGGTGTGAAGGGGACCGTCACGTCGACGCCGGCGTTCTTCGCCGCTTGCTCGACGGCCGCGCAGCCGCCCAGGACGATGAGGTCAGCAAGCGAGATCTTTGTTCCGTTCGACCGTGAGCCGTTGAAGTCCTGCTGGATCTCCTCGAGGGCCTCCAGCACCTTGGCGAGTTCGGTTGGTTGGTTGACCTTCCAGTCCTTTTGTGGCGCAAGACGAATCCGTGCCCCGTTCGCCCCGCCCCGCTTGTCGGTGCCGCGGAAGGTTGCCGCCGACGCCCAGGCGGTGGAGGCCAGCTGGGAGACGGACAGCCCCGAGGCGAGGATCCTTCCCTTGAGGGCCGCGATGTCCTCTTCTCCGATCAGTTCATGGTCGACCTCGGGGACGGGGTCCTGCCAGATCAGCGGCTCCGAGGGAACCAACGGGCCGAGGTAGCGCGAGACGGGTCCCATGTCGCGGTGCGTCAGCTTGAACCATGCCCTGGCGAACGCGTCTGCGAGGTGCTCGGGGTCCTCGCGGAAGCGCTTCACGATCGGGGCGTAGATCGGGTCCACCGTGAGAGCCAAGTCCGTCGTGAGCATCATCGGGGCGTGCCTCTTCGACGGATCATGAGCATCGGGCACCGTCCCCTGGGCCGAGGCATCCTTGGGAGTCCACTGCTTCGCGCCCGCGGGGCTCGTCGTGAGTTCCCACTCGTACGTCAGCAGGTTCTCGAGGTACCCGTTGTCCCACGTCGTCGGCTCATTGGTCCATGCGCCCTCGAGGCCGCTCGTGAGCGTGTCGTCGCCCTTGCCGCTTCCGAAGGTGTTCACCCAGCCCAGGCCCTGCGCCTCGACGGGGCAAGCCTCGGGTTCGGGACCGACGTACTCCGCACTGACAGCACCATGACACTTGCCGAAGGTGTGGCCGCCGACGATGAGCGCAGCCGTCTCCTCGTCATTCATCGCCATGCGACCGAAGGTCTCTCGAATGTCCCTGGCTGCAGCCAGCGGATCCGGGTTGCCGTTCGGTCCCTCCGGGTTCACGTAGATCAGGCCCATCTGCACGGCGCCGAAAGGATGGGCAAGCTCCCGGTCACCGCTGTAGCGCTCATCACCGAGCCAGGTGTCCTCAGAGCCCCAGTGGACCTCGTCGGGCTCCCAGATGTCCTCTCGGCCGAAGCCGAAGCCGAACGTCTTGAACCCCATCGATTCCAGGGCACAGTTGCCGGCGAAGATCATCAGGTCGGCCCAGGAGATCTTCCGCCCATACTTCTGCTTGACCGGCCAGAGCAACCGGCGCGCCTTGTCGAGGTTGGCGTTGTCGGGCCAGCTGTTGAGGGGGGCAAAGCGCTGAGCGCCGGTGCCGCCGCCGCCCCGGCCCTCGGCGATGCGGTACGTGCCCGCGGCGTGCCAGGCCATCCGGATGATGAGCGGCCCGTAGTGGCCGTAGTCGGCCGGCCACCAGTCCTGCGACGTCGTCATCGCGTGAATGGTGTCCTGCTTCAGCGCCTCGACGTCGAGGGTCTTGAGCTCTTCTGCGTAGTTGAAACTCTCGCCCATCGGATTGGAGAGGGGCGAGTGCTGGTGGAGCACCTGCAGGTCGATCTGATTCGGCCACCAGTCCTGGTTCGACCGGGCCTGACGTGGCTTGAGAGTCGGGGCGGAGATTACTGGGTTTTCGCTGTCGCTGCCGTAATCAGACATGTTGATCCTTCTCCTCTCTCGCTGCTTTCTTCTGATGGCGCTTTGTTCCTGACCTTGGTTGCTCTGGATCCAGGGCTGTGTCGCCCGGTTCGTGCCGGTCGCTGCCTGTCCGCTTCCCGTCGCCGGACGAGGCAGAAGTTAGCGCGACGCACTCGGGGCATCGGCCCCAGTAGATGACCTCGGCCTCGTCGATCTCGTAGCCCGAGTCGTCGGCGGCCGTCAGGCACGGGGTGTCGCCGACCGCGCAATCGACGTCGACCATCTGGCCGCAGGTCCGGCAGATGAGGTGATGGTGGTTGTCACCCACCCGGTTCTCGTAGCGGGCCGGCGACCTGGCGGGCTGGATGCGCCGAAGGAGGCCCTTGTCGGTGAGGACCGAGAGGGCGTCGTACACCGCCTGACGTGAGATGGCACCGATCTCGGCCCGTACGGCCCGGTCGATGTCGTCCGCTGTGCTGTGCGGTCGGTCGGACACCGCCCGCAGAACCGCCAGACGCTGGGCCGTGACGGCCAGACCGTGCTGGCGGAGAAGCATCGTCGTCAACGGCATGTCTCCCTGGCTGGACACGCCCTGAGCTTAACCTTAATACTGGAGTGAGTCTAGATCTGGTTGCATACAATTTCCCGACTCGATCGCCATCCAGTCGATGACCGAATGGGACGTCCGTCGTCACCAAGCGCGAGGTATCGAGTCCACAACTCCAGCATCGTGGCTGACTAAGATGCCCAGCCAACGAAAGTCAGAGCGAGAAAGGTTGGTTCGGTCGAAGATCCGCTCGCTTATTCCAGGATCGGCCTGGTCGGCAGCGGTGAGTTCACCCCGGCCATGGCCGACATCGACCGGGAGGTCCTCGCCACGATCGGGCCGTCCCCGCGGGTGGTCATCCTCCCCACGGCGTCCGCCGGGGAGAACCCCGAGGAGTGGGCGACCTGGGGGGTCGCGCATTTTCTCCGCCTCGGGGCTCGGTCCATCGCCCTGATGGTCCTCGAGCGCAGCGATGCCGAGGAGCCGGACAACGTCGAACAGATCGAGCGGGCCGACCTGCTCTACATCTCCGGTGGCAAGCCGGCCCGGCTGCTCGAGTCGCTGGAGGGGTCGCCGCTGTGGAACGGTTTCCTCCTGGCCCGGCGCGAGGGGGCCTGGCTGATGGGCTGCAGCGCTGGCGCCATGGCGCTCGGCGACTGGACGCTCGTGCACCGCCCCGAAGATGGCGACGGCACCCCCACGGAGTGGCAGCCGGGCCTCGGCATGCTCCAGGGCATGGCGGTCGTCCCCCACTTCGATGCCTGGCCGGAGGCCGAAGGCCTGACCTCCCAGATCGCCGGGGCGTGCCGGGTCTTCGGAATCGACGAGGACACGGCGGTCCTTCTGGAACGGGGCCACGCGCGGGTTGCCGGCAAGGGGGTCGCCCGCTTCATCGAGGGGGATGCCTGGCAGCTGTTGCTGCCCGGCCAGGACCTCGACCTCCAGGGGGCCCCCTGGGTCGTCGGACACTCCGCAGGAGTGGGCGACGACTGGAAAAGAGAACCTTAGCGCCGCGAAGCTGCGCGGCCCCGAGGTTAGTCCGCGATCGCGCATATACGCGCGATACAGAACTAACCTCCAAGTCCGACCCTCGTTGGTGCCCCTTAGTGGTGCCCGATCTGATGGTCCTGCTCCGGCTGCTGCGGCCCCGGGCTGGCCGGTGCGGATGGGTAGGGGCTCCAGGAACCCGACCCGTTCCACGAGCCGGTGAGGCCCGACCACGAACCGCTGCTGGGTGAGGGGTTCGGCGACGTGCCGGGCAGGCCCGTGCTGGGCAGGCCCGTGCTGGGCACGGGAGTCTGGCTGGGCATCTGCGGGAGGAACTGCGTCCACCAGGGCGCGGGCGAGGGGGTAGAGGTCCGCTTCGGGACGGGTGCCACCGCGGTGGGGACAACGGTCGGAACCCCCCCGGGCAGGTTGGGCACGAGGTTCCAGAGGCCGTTCAGACTGTTGCCGCTGGTGCTCGCGGTGCCGCTCGTGCCGCCCGCGGGTGCCGGCGTGTGACCCGTCCCTGTCCCGGACTGCGGGACTGCCGGCACGCCGGAGAGCGCTCCCTGGAGGGCGGAGCCGACCTGTTGGGCGCAGCCCCGCGCCGCCGTGACCAGTGCCTTTGCATCCTCGGCGAGCGCCTGGAGCTGGGCAGCCGTCCTGGCCATGATCGCGGCCTGCACCAGCTTCTGGATCGCGGCGGTCAGCGGGCCGGAGCAGCCCTGGACGGCGCCGGAGATGGCCTTGGCGGCGGCGGCGCCCCGGGCGGTGTCACTCGCAGTACCCCCAGTCCCTGCGGGGGGCGATGCCGGCGTGGTCACGATGGCCGGCAGGGCGCACCCAACCGACTCCTGGGCCAGCGCCGTCGCGCGCTCGGCCAGCGACTGGACAAGGGTCGGGCCGCCGGCACCTGCCGCCGAGTCGAGCAACTGCGAGGCGATCGCGCTCACGTTCTGTGTGCAGGCCCGGGTCGACGCCACCGTCGACGCGGTCAGCGGGGCCGGCCGCTCGGCGGCGGTCGCCACCTGCCGAACGATGCTTTCCACCGTCGAGGCCACCTTGCCGGCCTGGGCCTGGGCGTTGGCCCGGGCGTTGGCCTGGGGGTTCGGGAGCCTGACGCCGACGTTGCCGGCCGCCCCGGCGACCGCACTCTGCAGCGAGCTCGGCAGGGACCCCGCTGCGGCCAGGCCGCCCGTGGCGGCGGTCGCTGCGACCACGCCGATGATGGCGATCTTGGCGGTGATCGACCCCCCGAAGATGCTGCCGAACACCAGCCGCTTCCTCCATCGGGGCGTGCGGCCCCGGTCGTCGCCCTGGACGGCGGGCGGAACCCCGGGGTGGATCTCCGCTCCTCCGCCGGCTTCCGCGGCACTTTCTGCGGGCCTGGCCTTGACCTCGACCGGGATGCGCCGCCCTGCGGCGGTGCTAGCCTGCAGGGACGGTTGGGTCCGCCTGGCGTTGAGCTGGGCGGCAGCGACGATCTGCGAGAGGTGGGCCTGCCGGGTCGCGGCCGGCGGCTCCGCCACGTACCGGGACTTCACCTCCTGAAAGAAAATGACCAGGGCTTCGGCGTCGCGCGTATCGCTTGGCGCCTTGCCGGCAAGGAGCCGATCGAGGTCCGCGTCGCTCAGGTGAGCCACCTGGTCCATCCCACCCCGGCTACCGTCGGACGGGTTCAAAACGGTACGCCCTCCCTGGAGAATTCGCGGGCGATCGCGGCGATCCCCCGCCGCTGCAGCGCCTTCACGGCACCGAGGCTCTTGCCGACGACCTCGGCCGTCTCGACCAGCGTCAGGCCAGCGATGACCCTGAGCAGCAGCACCTCCCGCTGGTCGGGGGCACAGCGGTCGATGATCGTCTGCACGGTATTGGTGGTGAGGTGGTCCATCGCCTCACGCTCCACGTTGCCGTGGGCCTTGCGTTCGAGCATCTCGAGGCGAAGGGTCGCCTGGGGGTGGCGGATGCGGCGGCGACGGTCGTCGACCATCCGATGGTGAGCGATGACGAAGACCCACGATCGGAAGTTCGCCTCGTCGCCCTCGAACTTGCCGACGTCCTGGACGATGCGCAGGAAGACCTCGGCCGTCACGTCCTCGGGATCCGGCACGCCGTTGGCCCGGAGGTAGCCGGTGACCGCGGGGGCGAGTTCCTCGTAGATGGCGGTCCACGCCCAGGGCGCGGCCTGCCTGGCTGCCTCAATGGTCGTCTGGAAGTCGTCCGCCAACCCCACCGCGCCTCCTGCCGTCCAACGTCCCGACACCGACGGGCGTAGGGCTCACCCGTCGTGAGGCGCTCTACCCTTTCAGATTGGTTGGCCCCAAGGGAAATCTGGGCGGGAAATCTGGGGAATTCAGGAAGATCGAGGATCTATGCCTTCGGTGTTCTGGGCTTCCGCGGCTTGGGAGCCGCAGGCTTGTCCTCGCTGGCACGCTTGGGGGCCTTGGCATCCTTGACGGCGGCTGTCTTGGGGGCGGTGGTCTTGGCTGTGGTTGCCTTGGGTGTGGTGGCCCGGGGTGCCGCCGCGTTGGGAGCCACGGCCTTGGGTGCAGCGGGGGCCGCGGACGCGGGCTCGGCGCCGGGCTTCGGTGTCTGCCCCACCGGGGTCGCCTCGATCTGATGGCTGTGCAGGATTCCGTCCGTGAAGATCTGGCCACTCATCCTGGAGTAGACCCGGAACTGCAGCGTGCCCATGGACGAATCCTCGGGCCCGGCCTTCGGCGCGGGCACGGCGGCCCCGGCGGCAAAGAAGTCACCGCCGCCCTCGGCAGCCTCCTGGTAGTCGAGCGGGATCGTCTCGGCATGCAGGACGCCACCCGGCCCGAGTACGTAGAGGTCGATCCAAACATCCTTGTCGTAGGCCACGTTGCGGACCCAGGCAAGGATCGACAGGGCAATGGCCTCTCCGGATGGCCGGTCGCCGAGCCGCACGAGGCGCAGACCAGGAGCCGCTCCCGGCGACACCGCCTGCTCGAAGACGTTCACCATCTCGGGGCTGACCGTCGCGCCGGGGCGAACCTCGACGGGACTCGACGACGACCCTGGCTCCATCAATCCGATGGCGCCGGTCTGCGGGTTGCCTGATCCCTGTGTGCTCCTCGTGGGCATGTTCGTCTCCTCGTGTGTTGTTGCTCGCCACCGAAGGCGGCGATGCTGGGGCCGGCACGGCATGCATGGCCTCGGGATGGCTGCGGCGCTAACGGTCGATCGTTTCAGCGTTGCAGGGGATCGCCGCTAGGGTGGTCCCGGTCGGCGTGCCGGAGGGATCACCGAGGACACCGCACAGAGGCAACCGCTGGCCGAAATTTACCATACCTGCCACCCGGGCTTCGAGGGGCCGTCTGCTCCGCGGATTGCGGGGGGAAACGGCGGCGGGCGCGCCGCCGTGGCGGTGTAGCATCCCCGGGTGGACATCCCCATCCGCCAGCGTCTGGGCATGGACGTGGCGCCGGAGGAGTACCGGGCCATCCGCAACCTCTGGATCGCCCATTCGAAGGCCGAGGACGGGCGTGATCTCCAGGGCCTGATCGACACCCTGTCCGAGGACTGCGTCTACGAGCTCGTGGGATCCGGGCACCGCTGGGAGGGCCACGAGGGCGCCCGCCGTTTCTACACCGAATTCCTCTCCGCCTTCCCCGACGTGCATTTCGATCTGACCGACATCGTCATCGGTCCGCAGGGCGTCATCGAGGTGGCGACGTTGACCGGCACATTCCGGGGGCCGTGGCTCGGGACTCCACCGACCGGCGAGGCGGTCTCCGAGACCGTCGTCATCTCCTTCCCCTGGGACCCCGCGACGCAGCGCTTTGCCGGAGAGCGCGTGGTGGTCGCAGGCCGGTCCCTGCTGGGGGCGGGCTAAGCGTGCTCGAACTCAGGTTCCGCTGCCACGTCTGTGGGTTTGAGACTGCCAACCCGACGAGGATGCACGTCTGCGGCTCATGCCAGCGCCGGGTTTGTGACCGATGCCGCGTCGCGCACGAGAGGAGCCACCGCCCCGGTTCGTGAGCGGCCGGGCGGCTTCGCGACAGCAACGTCCCCCAGGTGGGGCGGGCTACTTGGGGATGATCTTCTGGAAGTACTTCTCCGCCTCCGACAGCGGGGCCTCGGGCTTGTTGCGAGTCGGCGGGACCCACCCCTCGGATTCCGGCTTCTCTTCCTCCGCCGGAGCCGGCTTTTCGAAGTTGGGGGCCTCGAAGCCGGGGATCTTGCTGAAGTAGTCCTTTGCCTTGTCGGCCTCTTCGCGGGCCTGATCGCGATCTTCTGGAGCAGCCATCAATGACCTCCTTCGTCGCAGATTCTCTTCAACCACCTTATCCAATACCCGGACACTTGCTGCATATCATGCACGTCGAGATGTCCGAAAACGGATCAATCAACGCGGAGGCCCCTGGGTTGGTGGCCTACGTCCTCGGTGGCGGAGGGGATCTCGGGGCGAACGAGGTCGGGATGCTTCGGGCCCTGCTCGAGCGGGACATCGTGCCGGACCTCATCGTCGGCACGTCGATCGGGGCCATCAACGGTGCCGCCATCGCCGCCGAGCCGTCCCTGCAGATGCTCGACCGCCTCGAGGCAGTCTGGCGCCGGCTCGGCAAGGAGCGCATCTTCGACTCCCCGTTCCGCATCGCCAGCACCCTGATCCGGGAGCGTACGCACCTCAACACGGACCTGCCGCTGCGTCGCCTCCTCGAGCGGCTCCTGCCCGTGAGGACGTTCGAGGAGCTCGCCGTCCCGTTCCAGTGCGTCGCCGCGAACGTCGAGCGGGCTGCGGAGCACTGGTTCACCGAGGGCTGCCTCATCGACGCCATCGTTGCCTCCTCGGCCGTACCCGGCCTGCTCCCGGTCGTCGAGATCGGCGGTGAGCATTTCATGGACGGGGGGATCGTCAACAGCATCCCGATCGAGCGGGCCATCGCCCTGGGGGCCACCAAGCTGTACATCCTCCACGTCGGCCGGGTCGAGCGGCCGCTGCAGCCACCGCGCAACCTCCTGCAGGTGATGACGGTCGCCTTCGAGATCGCCCGCCGGCATCGCTTCGCCCACGACATGGCGCACCTCCCCCCCGGGATCGTGGCCCACGTCCTGCCCACCGGCGAGGAGGGGCCCGGGTCGTCGATCCGGAGCTGGGACTTCGAGGTCGTCGGGCAGCGCATCGCCCGCGCCTACGAGGCGACGGACGCGTACCTTGACGGTTTGGTCAACTCTCCCGGGCAGCAGGGGGTCCAGGGGGAGGAGCAGCCCCGAGAGCCGCCAGGTGGGGAAGTGTAGAGTTGGGCGACTGACCATGATTCCCGTACCGCCGAGGCTTGTTCGCCGGGTGGTCCTCGCGCCGGTGGTGCTGTGCTGCTGCATCCTCCTCCTGGTCGCCTCTCCGATCCTGTTCCTCCTGGCCGCCGTCGTCGACGTCTTTGCCGGCGGTCGCCGGAGCCTGCGCTTCGTCGCCTTCGGCGTCACCTACTGCGCCTACGAGGTGGCCGGCCTGCTCGCGGTCTTCTGGCTCTGGGTGGCCGCCGGCGCGGGTGCCCGGATCCGCACCCCATCGTTCCAGGAGCGGCACTACCGGCTGATGGCCCGGTGGCTGCGGGGACTGCAGGCGGTCGCCACCCGGCTGTTCCACATCGAGGTCCTCATCGAGGAACGGCCCCCGCCCGAGCCCGGTCCGATCCTGGTCTTCAGCCGGCACGGTGGCGCCGGGAACTCCCTGCTGCTGGTGGCGACGCTGTTGATCGACTACGGGCGCCGCCCGCGCATCATCATGCTCGAGAAACTGCAGTGGGAGCCGCTGTTCGACACCCTGCTCAACCGGCTGCCCAACCGGTTCATCCGCCACGGCGCCTCGGCCCGCGAGGCGCAGATCGAGGCCATCGGCGCCCTCGCCAGCGGGCTGGGGGACCGGGACGCCTTCGTCCTGTTCCCCGAGGGCCACGACTTCAAGCCGCAGCTCCGGGAGCGTGCGATCGCTCATCTGCGCAAGCGGGGTCACCACGACTCCGCCGCCCGGGCGGAGCGGATGGCCAACGTCCTGCCGCCCCGCCACGGCGGCGTCACGGCCGCCATCAGGAACGCCCCGGACGCCGACATCGTCTTCGTGGCCCACACGCTGTTCGAGGACGTCGGGTCGATCGGGCAGCTCTGGCGGCGCATCCCGCTCAAGGAGCCCGTCCTCGCCCGCTTCTGGCGCATCCCGGTTGCCGAGGCGCCGCAGGGGACCGAGGAGCAGATCGCCTGGCTCTACGGCTGGTGGTCCCGAATCGACGCCTGGATCTCGGACAAGGTCACCGAAGCTGACGAGGTTCTCGACGATCTGACCGACGAGATCGCCGCCCCACCTACCTCCGACCCCAGCGCGACGCTGCCTTAGTGGTAGCCACTTAGAGGGCCACGTCCCGGTCTCGGGAGGCGGGGTCGGGCTCCGCCGCCCGGACCTCGTCGATGGTGTCGATGAACAGGTCCAGCAGGTCGGGGTCGAAGTGCCGGCCCCGGCCTGACCGCATGTGCGCGATGGCGTCAGCGGGGTCGAATGCCAGCCGGTAGACCCGGTCGCTCGTGAGGGCGTCGTAGACGTCGGCAATGGCGGTGACCCGGCCCTCGGACGGGATGTCCTCCGCGGCCAGGCCGTTGGGGTAGCCCTTGCCGTCCCAGCGCTCGTGGTGCGTCAGGGCGATGCTGGCGCCGAGTTGCAGGAGCGGGGACGCAGAGTCCGAGAGCATCCGGTGCCCGATGACGGTGTGGCGCTGCATGATCTCCTGCTCCTCGGCGCTCAGGGGTCCGGGCTTCAAGAGGACGGCGTCCGGGACGCCGATTTTGCCGACGTCGTGGAGGGCCGAGGCCAGCCGCATGTCCTTCGGCGTCGCGTGGCCGATGCCCGCCCGCTCCGCGAGGAATGCCGACAGGGAGCTCATCCGCCGGATGTGGTTGCCGGTCTCCTCGTCCCGGGCCGACAGGGCGCCCGACAGCCTCCCGATGACCTCTTCGGTCGTGATGGGAGCGGTTGCCGGGTCGTCTAGCGGGGCGATCGTGCGGTTGAGCGTTCGGTGGCGGGCCACCTTCTCCTCCAGCTCCCGGATGTAGCTCCGGTTGCGCATCTCCAGGTCCCTGCGGTGGAGGGCGTTGGTGATGTTGATCAGCAGCTCGCTCATACGGAACGGCTTGACGACGTAGCCGTACGCTCCGGTCTGGAAGGCGGTCTCGACGAGCCCGTGGTCGTCGGAGGCGGTGACCATGACGGGTGCCGTGCTGAGGCACTCCGCGGCGACGTGCTTCAGCAGGTCGATGCCGGACTCCCCGGGCATCCGGACGTCGATCAGGATGGCGGCGAAGTCCTCCCCCTCCAATCGGCGCCGGGCCTCGGCGGCGTCGGCGGCGGTGTGGCCGACGTACCCGCTCGCCTCGAGCATCCTGACCAGCAGCTGGCGGACCAACGGGTCGTCGTCGACGACGAGGATGCTGCGCCCCGCCCCCTGGGCACCCGCCCGCGACCGGGAACCTCCGCCCTCAGCCGGCATCGTGACGCCCCGATCCCACCGCGCTACCCCCGTCCCCCATGGTTCCTTCGTCCAGCCTATGTTGCCCTCGGGCAGTCCGCCCGCCTCAGCCCGTCTCAGCAGTATCCCCGGCGCGTCGAGCGCCGCGCCGGAAGTAGCCTGGATCTGTGGACGAATGGACCGGCGTGGCGGGGAAGCGGGTCGTGATGACCGGGGCGACCAACGGCATCGGGCTGGCCGCGGCCGAGGAGCTTGCCGCACTGGGCGCCGAGCTCACGATCGTCGCCCGGAGTCCGGAGCGGGCGGCCATGGCCGTGGGGCGGATCCGTGAGACAGCCGCAGGTGCGCCCGTTCCCGAGGTCCTCATTGCGGACCTCTCGTCCCAGGCGGAGGTACGCCGCCTCGCTGCGGAGCTGCTGGACCGCCACGGACGCATCGATGTGCTCGTCAACAACGCCGGCGCCATGTTCCGTGCCCGCCGGCTCACCGTCGACGGCATCGAGGAGACCTGGGCGCTCAACCACCTGGCGCCCTTCCTCCTCACCAACCTCCTCCTCGACCGCCTGAAGCAGTACCCTCCGGCCCGCATCATCACGACGGCGTCCGATGCCCACCGGGGATCCCACATCCCGTTCGACGACCTCGGTGCCGAGACCTCCGGGAAGGGGAGAGGCTTCGCCCGGTACGGCGAGACCAAGCTGGCCAACATCCTGTTCACGGTGGAGCTGGCCCGGCGGCTGCAGGGCAGCGGCGTCACCGCCAACTGCTTTCACCCCGGGCTGGTCGCCAGCGGCTTCAACCAGAACAACGGGAGGCTGATGAAGGTGGCGATGGCGGCGATCAGGCCCTTTGCCCGCACGCCCGAGAAGGGGGCGGAGACCCTGGTATGGCTCGCCGACTCCCCGGATGTGAGCAACGAGAACGGCGGGTACTTCGTCGACAAGCGCCCCACGCTGCCGTCGGCCGAAGCCCAGGACCCCGAAGCGGCCAGGCGGCTGTGGGAAGTGAGCCGCCGCCAGGTCAGCGACCCGAGGGCCGAGAGAGTGTAGGAGCAGATCGCGCGCCGGCGCGCGATTCGGGACTACCCTCCGTTGCCGCCGACCTCCGGCGATCCCTTCTGGCTCACCGACAGGACGTTGCCGTCAGGGTCGTCGAACCAGGCGATGCGAGCCCCTCCGGGCGCCGTCCAGATGCCGGCCTCGTCCTGTCCCATCCCATCGAATCGCCTCACGGCGATGCCGCCTGCGGCAAGCTTCGCTACGGTCGCGCCAATGTCAGCCACCTGCCATCCGAGCACGGTGTAGGGCGCGGCGACCCGGCTCTCCACCAGGGTCACACGCAACGTCGTGCCGCCCACCTCGTAGACGTTGGCGAAGGGTGTGGTCTCGACGTGGTGGAGTCCCAGCATCCCACGGTAGAAGCCGTCGGAACGATCGAGGTCGATCGTGGCAACGAAGGCGACCAGCTCGGCGCCGTCCAGCATCGTCCGAGCATACTGCCCCGTCAGTGCGGGTCGGCCGCCTTGTCCTCCTCTTCCTTCATCTTTCGCCGTCCCACCTGGACGAGGCGCAGCACCGTCACCAGCCCGATGCCGCCGACCATGTTGCCGAGGGTCGCCCACGCCACGACGCGCACCCAGTCGAGGTAGCCGAACGGTGCCCCGGCGTGCAGCGCGGCGAACATCTCGAGCGAGACCACGATGGCGTGGTTGAGGGATCCGGCCGCCAGGAGGAACGCCGCGGTGAAGGCGGCGACCAGCTTGCCCGGCACGGACGTCGTGCTGCGCTCCATCCACGTCATGAGGGTGATGATCACGCCCCCGAGCAGCGCAAGGGCAAACGACCGCACGCCGATGCCGTACTCGGGATAGACCCGGGCGATCTCGATGGCCGTGGGCCGCAGGTTGGGCAGGGCGGCGATGACGATGCCCATCATGACCCAGCCCCCGATCAGGTTGGTGACGGCGGTCCCGGCCCAGAGCCGGGCGAGGGCGCGGGGCTGCGCCCAGCGGGCGGCAACCGCCGCGATGGGGACGAGGAAGTTCTCCGTGAACAGCTCGCTGCTGGCGAGGGTCAGCGCGATGAAGCCGATCGGAAACGCGAGCGCGCCCAGGAGCGCGTTGTTCGTGGCCGCGTGGACGATCAGCAGCCCCAGGATGCCGGTCGAGATGTCGATGCCGCCGACGGTCCCCGTGGCCAGGAGCCCCGGCCAGGTCCGGGTGAGGCGCCGGTGTCCTTCGGCGACGGTCCGCTCGAACGCGCTGGCGAGCTCGTCCTCGATCCCGGCGCGCGCCTTGGGTGCCCCCTCCGGTCTGGGCCATCTCGTCTGACGGCGCGGTCGGGGCTTCGAGGAGCGTCCTGCTCCCTGCGTATGGTTGCGTGGGGTCGAGGGTTGCGGCGTCGCCATGGGGTGCCACCTTCCAGCGGTGGGGTCGGCGGGTCGATACCCGCTTCCCCGCGCGGTGAACCATCGTGAGGTGCGGCCAGTTGGTAGCGGGTGGGTCTAGCGGGCGACTGCGACGCAACGGATGACGCGCGCCCGGTCCTCCTGGAAGTTGCGGGCCAGGTTCTCGAACTTGGCGGGAATGTTCTTCACGAGGATTCGGAGGCTCGGCGGGCCCTCGGGGCCGGCCATGGCCGCAGCGGCGGCAACGAAGAAGGGGATTGCCTGCTCCGTCAGGTCTTCCCAGAGGGTCACGCCGAAGCCGGCTTCCTCCACCCGGTCCCTGGTCGTCTCCGCAGGCTCGAGGAAGTTCCACGCCGGATCGTCGGCCCAGGGGACGGGGAAGTGGAGGGGCCCGGCCGTACCGCCGACGACGTCGAAGAACGCCAGGCGGCCGGCCGGCTTCACCACCCGCCGGAGACTGCGGTACAGGGCCGCCTTGTCGGCGATGTTCATGGCGGCGTGCTGCGTCCAGGCCACGTCGAAGCTGCCGGGCGGGAACGGGAGGTCGGTGGCGTCGCCGTGCACGATCTCGACCCGGTCCGCCAGGCCCGCCCGCCGCGTGAGCTCGTTGCCAACCTCCACGAACTCGGGCGTGAAGTCCACGCCGGTCACCCGGCACCCGTACGCTCTGGCGAGGTGGCGGGCGGGGCCACCGATGCCGCAGCCGGCGTCGAGAACGTGGTCCTCGGGGCGGATGCCCGCGGCCTGTGCCAGGGCGGCGGTCGCCATGGGCCCGAAGGTGTGAAATTCCTCCATCATGACGAGATCGTCGGGGCCGATGTGCTCGGGATCCTTGCCCGCGGCGGTGAGGGCGCTGAGGATGCGGGGCAGGATGTCCCCCGTGCTGTAGACGCTCTCCACATCGCTCGTCGCCACGAGCACCAGCATAGGCGACGCAGACGGATACGCCGGAGCCGGTCTGGCTGGGTTCCGGTAACTCAGAGGAGTTTGAGCGCCGATGCCGCGTACCGGTTCGCCACCGCAGCCGAGAGCGACCCCGCCGGCAGTTCGACGACGAAAGCGGTTGTGCCGGGGAATGCATTGTTCTGCCAGGACGCCACACTCCCCGGATACCGCTGGAGCTGCTGGGTCGGGAGCCCGACCATCCCCGCGTAGCGCTGCTCGATCGAGACATCCCCGCCGGACAGGTCCACCAGGTCGAGGTGCTGGTGGTACCAGATGCTGACCGTCGGCCGGACCTTGCTGAGGAAGTCGAATGCGAGCTGCGACTCCGGTTCGGAGAGCGACGCCGGCCCCGAGTACATCAGCGCCCCGGGCGACTCGAGTGGCTGCCAGTTGTAGGGAAAGTTGCGGTTGAGGTCGACGCCGTTGGCATTCTGCCGGGTGTTTGCGGCGGTGCCGTCCGGGTTCAGGTTCTCGATCACCCAGACGTCGGTCCCCGGCGGGGGCGTCAGGCGCTCGAGTTGCCGGGCGATGGCGATGCCGGCGGGCTCGTCGCCGTGGATGCACCCGACGACGAGGAGCTTGCGAAGGGCAGCGGGGTCGCCGAACTCGACGGCGGTGATGGGCCGCCCCTGCACCGACCGCCCGAGCGTCAACGTCTGGACCGGGACGGGTACCGGCAGCGCCGGTTGGTCCGTCGGGACCGCCCGGGTCGCAACGGGTGACGGCGACGGCGTCACCGGCCGGGGAGGCGCCGATGGGGAAGCCCCACGTGAGGCCGCCGGCGATGGGGTGCCTGCGGCAAGCGCCGGTGCACCGGTGGTGGCAGTTGCGGTCGGTGGGGTGGTCATGGCCCGCGCAGCGAGAGCGCCGGCGCTCGCCGGGCGCCTGCCTCCGCAGGCAGAGGCCACCAGCGCGCTCGCGGCGAGTGCCAGGCAGATCGGGGGGCGGACCACCATGGTCGTGGCCCCATCCTCGCACCACTCGTCCTCGTGCCGCCCGGCGGGTTCTTTGCGACTGCTGTTGCACGCTGCGCGACGTGGCTCGCAAAGAACCTCGTCCAGACTCCCCATGCCGTGCCCCTATTCTTGTGGCGTGTCTGCAGTGGTGATCTCGGCCGGGCGTCGTGCGGCACTGGTGCTGCTCGTGGCTCTGCTTGCCGCGGCCTGTTCGGGGCCCTCCCAGCGCCGTGCTGTCTCCGTCCAGACCC
>DASXNO010000069.1:0-3538 GCA_036495025.1 Actinomycetota bacterium
CGGGGCGGTGTCGAAGACGTAGCTGCGGGCCCGGTTGCGGAGCCACTCCACGAGGTCCCGGGATCCGGCGACGAACCCGCCTGCCGACCCGAGCGCCTTGGACAGGGTCGACATCACGATCCCCGCCCCGGAGGAGGCGCCCTCCAGCAGGCCGGTGGCGTGGGCATCGTCGACCATCAGCATCGCCCCGTGCCGTTCGCAGGCGCGAGCGATGTCCGGCACCGGCGCGAGGTCGCCCTGCATCGAGAAGACGGTGTCGGTCACGACGAGGCGGCGGCGGGCGTCGACCGAGCCGAGTGCCCGTTCCAGCTCGGCCACGTCGGCGTGCCGGTACACGACGACCCGCGCGCCCGAGAGCCGGCACCCGTCGATGATGCTCGCGTGGTTCAGCTCGTCAGAGAAGACGGCGTCCTGCCTGCCGGCCAGTGCCGGGATCGTGCCGGCGTTCGCCAGGTAGCCGGACGAAAAGACGATCGCGTCCTCGCATCCTTTCAGCCTGGCCAGGGACGCCTCGAGGCGCCGGTGCAGATCGCTCGTGCCCGACACGAGCCGGGAGGCGCCGCTGCCCGCTCCCCACCGTCGGGCGGCAGCCGCGGCCGCCCGGCGAAGGCGCGGATCGGCGGCGAGACCGAGGTAGTCGTTGGAGCAGAGCTGGATCACCCGCCGCCCCCCCACGACGACCTCCGGCCCCTGGGGGCTCGAGAGCGTGGCGGGGTGCCGGCGCAGGCCCTCGCGCTCCAGCCGGGCGAGCTCCCCGGCGCACCACGCCAGGGGATCAGCCACTGCCGGTCACGACGTCGATGGCGTCCCGGGTGATCGCTACGAGCCGGCGCAGCTCGCGGATCGGGATGGCAAGCGGCGGCATGAGCACGACGACGTCGCCGAGCGGCCGGATCACGACCCCCGCCTCCCGGGCTGCGGCCGCCACCCTGGCGCCCATGGTCTCGCCCGCGCCGTACGGGGCCCGGCTGGGCTTGTCGGCGACCAGCTCGATGCCGGCCATGAGGCCCCGCCGGCGGATGTCGCCGACATGGGGATGGCCCGCCAGCGGGGCCAACGCCTCGGCGAGGACCTCGCCCCGCTCCCGGACGCCCGCCAGGGTGTCCCGCTTGCCCATGAGATCGAGATTGGCGAGGGCGGCCGCGCAGGCGAGGGGGTTGCCCGTGTAGGTGTGCCCGTGGAAGAAGGTCCTGCCCGCGGCGGGCTCCCCGAGGAAGGCGTCGAAGATCGCCTGGGTGGTCATCGTGACGGCAAGCGGGAGGTAGCCGCCGGTCAACCCCTTGCCGGCCACGAGGATGTCGGGCGCGACCCCCTCCTGCTCGCAGGCGAAGAACGTGCCGGTGCGGCCCACCCCGGTGGCCACCTCGTCGACGATCAGGAGCACGTCGTGGGCGTCGCACAGCTCCCGCACCCGGCGCAGGTAGCCCGGTGGGGCCGTGATCATCCCACCCGCAGCCTGGACGAGCGGCTCGAGGATGACGGCGCAGATCTCATCCGCGTGGCCGGCCAGGATCTCCCCCATCGGCTCCAGGCACGCCATGGCGCAGGACGGGTAGGCGAGGCCGAGCGGGCACCGGTAGCAGTACGGCGAGGGGGCCCGGTAGCCGGGGAACAGCAGGGGGCGGTAGGCCCCACGGAAGAGGTCGATGCCACCGACCGCCACCGCCCCGAGGGTGTCGCCGTGGTAGCCGTTGCCGAGCGAGAGGAACGTGGTCCTGCGCTCGGCCCCCCGGTGCTGCCAGTACCCGAACGCCATCTTGAGGGCGACCTCCACCGCGCTGGCCCCGGCCTCGCAGTAGAAGACCTTGTCGAGGCCGGGGGGAGCGAGGGCCACCAGCTCCGCGGCGAGCTCGATCGAGGGCACGCCCGCCAGGCCCAGCAGCGTCGAGTGGGCTACCCGGCCGAGCTGGTCGGCGATCGCCTCGTCGATCTCCGGGACCCGGTGACCGTGGACGTTGACCCACAACGACGAAACGCCGTCGAGGTAGCGGCGTCCCTCGGTGTCGACGAGCCAGCATCCCTCGGCCCGCTCGATGATCAACGGCTCCGAGGCAAGCCACCCCTGCATCTGGGTGAACGGATGCCAGACGTGGGCCTTGTCCATCGCGGCGAGCTGCTCACGATCGTGCGGGGTCATCGCCTGAATCTACCGGCTGATGGGGAGGGTGGGTGTCTATTCGTTCGTGGCGAACGAAAAGTCGCCAAACTTCGTCGCTTCGTCCGTGGGCCACAGGGCAGCGCGGTGGACACTGCGAGCGAGGACTCCTAGAGTGGGCGCTCATGCGATACCGGGTCGACGAGCTGGCAGCCCACTGCGGCGTGAGCGTGGACACCGTCCGCTTCTACCAGGCCAAGGGCCTCATGCCGCCCGGCCTGCGCGAGGGCCGGGTCTCCTGGTACTCGGAGGAGCATCGCCAGCGGCTCGCCCGCATCCGGGACCTGAAGGAGAAGGGCTTCTCGCTGGCAACGATCCGCCGGCTGCTCGACGGCGAGCTCGACGCCGCGGACGAGGCCCTCGCCAGCGCCCTCGCCAGCGCCATGCCGGGCGACGACACCGACGGGGACCGGGGCCCCGAGGAGCTGTTGACCCTCGAGGAGTTCGCCGAGCGCACCGGGATCCCGGAGGCGCTGATCCAGGTGATCGAGCGCCAGGGCCTCCTCGTCGCCCCGCCCGGCGACGGGCCCCGCTACACCTCCGCCGACGTCCGGGCCGCCTCCGCCGGCATCGCCCTGCTGGAGGCCGGGCTCCCGCTCGACGAGTTGCTTGCCCTGGCCAAGGAGCACGACAGGGCGGCCCGTGCCACCGCGGCAAGGGCGGTGGAGCTCTTCGACGCCTACGTCCGGGCACCCATCCGCAAGGAATCCCAATCCGACGCCGAGGCGGCCGAGCGCCTCGTGGAGGCCTTCCGCACCCTGCTGCCCGCCACCACCCGGCTGGTCGCACACCACTTCCAGCGGGTGCTCCTGGCGACGGCGCAGGCCCGGTTCGAGGGGCCCGCCATCGCCGAGGAGGCCCCGTGAAGCCCGAAGCCCCGCTGCCCCGGCAGGACGCCGGCTTCCCCCTGCCGACCGGCCAGGAGAAGGTCAGGGCGGTGAGGTCGATGTTCGACGCGATCGCCCCCCGCTACGACCTGCTCAACCGCATCCTGACCTTCGGCATGGACACCGGGTGGCGTCGCAGGACCGTCGCGGACCTCGGGCTGCCCGCAGGGTCGCTCGTGCTCGACCTCGCCTGCGGAACGGGCGACTTCTGCAACGACCTGGTGGCGGCAGGGCTGCGGGCGGTCGGCTTCGACAACTCAGCAGGGATGCTCTCGGCCGCGACGACCGCTGCTCCCCTCGTCCTCGCGGATGCCCTCAGGCTCCCGGTCCCGGACGCCTCGGCGGACGGCGTCACCTGCGGGTTCGCCCTGCGCAACGTGTCGGACCTCGATCGTTTCTTCGGCGAGGTCGCAAGGGTGGTCCGTCCGGGCGGGCGGATCGGCCTCCTCGAGGTCGCCGAGCCGCGCTGGCGTCCCGCCAGGATGGTGCACGGTCT
>DASXNO010000070.1:0-7572 GCA_036495025.1 Actinomycetota bacterium
CAGGTCGAAGGCGACGTAGGAGACCGGTACCTGGTGGGAGAGCCGCTGGATGTCCCGTTCGTTGCGGACGTGGATCCGGCTCTGGAGGGCCTCGAACGACGGGACGCCCTCCACCATGGCGATGATCTCCCCGTCGACGACGGCGTCCAGGGCCACCAGGCGCTCGTGCACCTTGTGGAGCTCCGGGTAGGCGACCGTGATGTCCCCCCCGTTGCGGGACATCAGCCTTGTGGCCTCGTCGCAGTAGGCGAAGGCCCGGACCCCGTCCAGCTTCGGCTCGAAGGCCCACCGCTCGTCGTCGAACGGCTCCTTCGCCGGGGTGGCAAGCATCGGCTGGGCCGGCGGGAGCGGGTCGGGGGGCGGCGAGTGGTCCTCCCGCAGGATCGCCAGCCACTGCTCCTTGCCCGACTCCTCCCTGGTTCGGACCAGGTGGTAGGTGGCGTGCAGGCGCTTGCCCTCGAGGCGGAACGTCAGCTTCCCGGGCTTCTGCTCCAACAGCTCGTAGTGGCCCTGGTCGAATATCCGCACCTCTCCGGCGCCGTAGTTGCCCTCCGGGATCGACCCCGAGAAGCTCCCGTACTCGAAGGGATGGTCCTCGACGTGGATCGCGAGGGTCTTCACCCCCTTCCGCCGGGGCAGCCCCTTGGGCACCGCCCAGGAGACGAGGACGGGGGTGGCGCCGTTGAACATCTCGAGGCGCAGGTCGTGGTGCAGCCGGGTGGCGTAGTGCTGATGGATCACGAAGGTGTCGCCCGGGCGGGCCCGTGCGACGTCGACGTCGCCGGCGACCTCCGCTGCGGGCTCGGGGGTCTCGGTGAAGGATCGCTTGGCCGCGTAGTCCCTCGTGGCGGTCGCACCCGATCCGGCGGGCTTTGGTGAGGGCGCCGGAGGGTCGTCGGGCACCCCGAGGGCCGCCAGGATGGGGCGCAGGTCCTGCCCGCCCCCCAGGACGGGGGCGAAGAGATCACCCGTCGCGGCCAGCCGGTCGTGGATGGTGGCGATCGTGAAATCGCTTGGGGAGGCGCCTGCATTCAGTTCGTCCCAGGTGAGTGGCGTCGACACCGTCGCCGCCGGCTCGGGGCGGACGGCGTACACCGACGCAAGGCTCGCCGCGCGCCGGTTCATCTTGTAGTCGATGAAGACCTTGCCTCCACGCTGGGTGGTGTCCCATTCGAGCGTGGCGTGGTCGGGGTCGGCGGCGACGATCAGCCGGGCGATGGCGCCGGCGACGCCCCTGGTCTGCTCGTAGGTGTGGCCGGGGGCCACCGGGACGAATATCTGCACGCCGGTGGCGCCGGACGTCTTCGGGTACCCCTTGAGCCCAAGGGAATCCAGGGCGGCCCGCACGTGGCGGCCAACGGCCACCGACTCGGCGAAGCCTGAGGGCGGCATCGGATCGAGGTCGAAGACCATCCAGTCGGGCTCGTCGTAGCGGGCGCAGCGCGCATGAGACGGGTGCATGTCGATGCAGCCGAGGTTGGCGACGAAGAGCAGGGTTGCGACGTCGTTCGCCATGAGGTTCTCGGCGGGGGTGCCGTCCTCGCCGGGGACGACGCAGCGAGGCACCCACTCCGGCGTGTTCTTCGGCGGATGCCGCTCGAAGAACGAAGGCCCGGCGATGCCGTCGGGCATCCGCTTGAGGGTGAGGGTCCGGTCGGCGAGGTGGGGGAGGATCGCGTCCGCCACATTGAAGTAGTAGGCGAGCAGGTCCCCCTTGGTGTAGCCCTGCTCCGGCCAGTAGACCTTCGGGAGGTTGGTGAGCTTCACCCGCTTCCCGGCGCCTCTTCCCTGCCCCAGGGGGACCCCGACCTCGACGATCCAGTGGTCGCCCTCCCGCTCCACGGGCAGCGGTCGTGGCGTCGTGACGGTGAACGGAGCTCCGGTTCGGGTCGGCACCTCCCCATTCTCCCCCGTCTCCGTCCCGGCCTGTGGTGGTACCGTGGTAGTCACACCCTTGTTACTCGCGCGCAAGGAGCCTGCCCGGGTCCGCATGGACATCTCCGACTTCCATCCCCTCGTCGCCCGCTGGTTCACCGACACCTTCGGGGCTCCGACGCCCGCGCAGTCGGAGGGGTGGGGGGCGATCGCCCAGGGCCGGGACACCTTGATCGCGGCCCCCACCGGGTCCGGCAAGACGCTTGCCGCATTCCTCTGGGCAATCAACGAGCTGGTGACGGCCGCCGCGTCGGGCGAGCTCCGCGACGAGACCTCGGTGGTCTACGTCTCCCCGCTCAAGGCCCTCGGCAACGACATCCACAAGAACCTGACCGTGCCCCTCGCCGCCATCCGCAAGCTGGCCGAAGACGAGGTGCGGAGCTCCACAGGAGAGCGGAGCTTCAAGGAAACGCCGCTGCCGGAGATCCGGGTGGCGGTCCGGTCCGGCGACACACCGGCCGCCGAGCGCAACCTCATGGTCCGCCGCCCGCCGCACATCCTCATCACGACGCCGGAGTCGCTCTACATCCTGCTGACCGCCGAGCGCAGCCGGGCCTTCCTCGCCAACACGCGGGCGGTGATCGTCGACGAGATCCATGCCGTCGCGGGGGACAAGCGGGGCTCCCACCTCGCCCTGACCCTGGAGCGGCTGGACGCCCTGGACGACCGGCGGCGCCAGCGCATCGGCCTGTCGGCCACGCAGAAGCCCATCGAGGACATCGCCCGCCTCCTGGTCGGGACCAGCCGGGTCGATGCCGAGGGCCGGCCGGACTGCGCCGTCGTCGACGTCGGCCACCGCCGGGACTGGGACCTGTCGATCCACGTCCCCGGCCAGCCGCTCGGCCCGATCGCCAGCCACGAGCTGTGGGGGGAGGTCTACGACCAGATGGCCTCGATGGTCGAGGAGCACCGCAGCACGCTCGTCTTTGTCAACACTCGCCGGCTGGTCGAGCGCGTCGCTCACCAGCTGGAGGCCCGGCTCGGAGAGGGGAAGGTGGGTGCCCACCACGGCAGCCTGTCCCGCAAGACGCGCCTCGCCGCGGAGGAGGGGCTCAAGTCGGGGTCGCTGCGGGTGGTCGTCGCCACCGCATCCCTGGAGCTCGGCATCGACGTGGGCCACGTCGACCTCGTCTGCCACCTCGGCGCGCCGCGGGCACTGGCGACCCTGCTGCAGCGCATCGGGCGGTCCGGTCACTGGCTCGGGGGCATCCCCAGGGGTGTCCTGTTCCCCCTGACCCGCGACGAGCTGGTCCAGAGCGCTGCGGCCGTCATGGCGGCTCGGGCCGGGGAGCTCGACCGGGTGATCATGCCGGCCAAGCCTCTCGACATCCTCGCCCAGCAGATCGTCGCGACCGCCGCGACCGGCAAGTTGACGGAGGAGAGCCTCTGGGACATGGCGCGGCGTGCCTACCCGTACCGGGACCTCACCCGCAAGGAGTTCGACGAGGTCATCGAAATGCTGTCGGAGGGCTTCGCCACCAAACGGGGGCGCTCCAGCGCCCACCTGCACCGCGACCAGGTCAACGGCGTCGTCTCCGGTCGCCGGGGCGCCCGCCTCGCCGCCATCACCAGCGGTGGCGCCATCCCCGACACCGCCGACTACGACGTCATCGCCGAGCCGGAGGAGGTCTTCGTCGGCAAGGTCAACGAGGACTTCGCCGTCGAGAGCATGGCGGGCGACGTCTTCCTGCTCGGCAACACCTCGTGGCGGATCCGCCGGGTCGAGTCGGGTCGGGTGCGGGTCGAGGATGCCAAGGGGGCACCCTCGACCGTCCCGTTCTGGCTCGGTGAGGCGCCGGCGCGCACGGAGGAGCTGTCCCGGGCGGTGTCGGACCTCCGGGCGGGGGTGGCCGCACGCCTGGACGATCCCCCGTCTGCCTGGGAGTGGCTGAAGGAGCAGACCCTCGTGGACGAGGCGGGGGCTGCCCAGATCGTCGACTACATCGCCGAGACTGTCGCAGTCCTGGGGGTCGTGCCGACCGTCGACACCATCGTCGCGGAGCGGTTCTTCGACGAGGCCGGCGGCATGCAGCTCGTCCTCCACACGCCGTTCGGGGGCCGGGTCAACCGGGCCTGGGGCCTCTCGCTCCGCAAGCGCTTCTGCGTGAACTTCGACTTCGAGCTGCAGGCGACGGCCACCGACGACGGCGTTGTCCTGTCGCTGGGGGAGCAGCACAGCTTCCCGCTGGACTCGGTGTTCGCCTTCCTGCGGCCCCAGACCCTCCGGGAGACCCTCGTCCAGGCGGTGCTCCCCTCCCCGATCTTCGGGAACCGCTGGCGGTGGAACGCCACCCGCGGCCTCGCGTTGCTGCGGCGCACGGGCGGCCGCAAGGTGCCGGCGCCGATCTTGCGGATGCGCTCGGACGACCTCCTGGCGGCGGTGTTCCCCGACCAGGTTGCGTGTCAGGAGAACCGGAGCGGGCCGATCGAGCCGCCGGACCACCCCCTCGTCAACGAGACGATCCTCAACTGCCTGCACGAGGCGATGGACCTCGACGGCCTGATCGGGATCGTCGAGGCCATGGACCGCGGCGAGATCCGTGCCGTCGCTGTCGAGACCCCGGCCCCTTCCCCGATGAGCCACGAGATCCTCAACGCCAACCCCTACGCCTTCCTCGACGACGCACCGCTCGAGGAACGGCGGGCCCGTGCCGTGTCCCTGCGCCGCACTGACCCGGAGCTGGCCGGTGGCGTGGGAGCGCTCGCTCCGGCTGCGATCGAGGAGGTCCGGGAGGACGCATGGCCCGATGTCCGGGATGCCGACGAGCTGCACGACCACCTCCTGTCCATCGCCGTGCTGCCGGAGGAGGACGCCGCGGCCTGGAGCGACCTCGTCGAGGAGCTGTTCGCCGGCGGCCGGGTTCTCCCCGCTGCCTGGGAAGCCTCCGGGCAGTTGCGCCGAGGCTTTGTCGCCGCCGAGAGAGTGGCGATGGCGAGGGCGGTCTACGAGAACATCACCGTCGAGGTCGGGGTTGCCCTGGGGGAGGGAAGAGGCGCCGGGACGCTCCCTCTCAGGGAGTGGGACCCCGACGACGCCCTCAAGGCGGTCGTCGGTGCCTGGATGGCCTGCCTCGGCCCGGTGACCGCGGCCGTGCTGGCGCAGCGCCTCGGGCTGCCGGTGGGGACGGTGGACCGCGGCCTGCTGCTGCTCGAGGGCACGGGCATGGTCCTGCGGGGCCAGTTCACCGCGCCGGCCGATTCGGGGTCCGCCGGGCTGGAGTGGTGCGACCGCCGCCTGCTCTCGCGCATCCACCGGCTGACGCTGCGCCGCCTGCGGGCCGAGATCGAGCCGGTGACCCCGGCGGTGCTCATGCGGTTCCTGCTGCGCTGGGGCCACGTCGCTCCGGGGACCCAGCTGCACGGCAAGGAGGGCCTCACGAGGGTCATCGGCCAGCTCCAGGGTCTCGAGCTGCCGGCCCCCGCCTGGGAGGAGCGCATCCTTCCGGCTCGGATCCAGCGCTACAACCCCGCCGACCTGGAACACCTCTGCCTGTCCGGCGTCGTCACCTGGGGCCGGCTGAACGCGGGGGCCGCCCCGGCGGACGAGGAGACCGGGGACGAGGAGCCCCGGGCACGGACCCGCCGGCCCGGCCCGGTCCGCAACAGCCCGCTGGCCTTTGTTCTCCGGGAGGACCTCGGGTTCTTCCTGACGCCGGTCACCGAGGCCGCCCTCCTGTCTGGCCTTCCGTCCGCGGCCCGGGAGGTCGCCGAGTTCCTGGCCGCCCGGGGCGCCTCGTTCCTCCCGGAGATCACCCGGGGGACCGGCCGGCTCCCGACCGAGGCCGAGGACGCCCTCTGGGACCTGGTGTCCGCCGGACTCGTGAGCGGGGACGGGGTCGCCGGGCTGCGGCTGCTGCTGGGTCGCAACAAGCCTCCCCCCCGCCACACCCGCCTCCGGGCCGTGCCGGGCGGCCGGGCCGGTGCCATTGCGCCCCGGGGTCGGCCACTCCCCGCCGGACGCTGGTCGCTCTGGCGGCGTGACGCCGAGGACCCGGCCGGGGCGGACCAGGCGGGGCGCGACGAGATCATCGCCCGACAGGTGCTTCGCCGCTACGGGCTCGTCTTCCGTGACCTGCTCGCCCGGGAGCGCAGCGCCCCGCCGTGGCGGGTGCTCCTGCCGATCTACCGCCGGCTCGAGGCCCGCGGCGAGATCCGGGGCGGGCGCTTCGTCAACGGCTTCGTCGGCGAGCAGTTCGCTCTCCCGGAGGCCATCGAGTCGCTGCGGGCGATCCGGCGGTCCGGAGACGAGACGGAGACGATCATCCTCTCGGCCGCGGACCCGCTGAACCTCTCCGGCATCATCGTCCCGGGCCAGCGCATCTCGCCGTTCTCGACGCTGGCGGTCGCCTATCGCAACGGCGTCGCCATCGACGTCGGCCCGCTGGGCACGCTCCGCAGCCGCCTCTGGGGCCGGGAGTCCGCGGCCCCCGCCACCTAGCCAAGGACGCCGGGCCATGCCCGAGCTACCCGAGGTCGAGATCATGGTGCGCCGCCTCGGGGCCGCCCTGGCCGGCGGTGTGGTCGAGTCGGCGCTCGCCAAGGGGGTCGGCACGCTCAAGTCCTTCGACCCGCCGCTTGGTGACCTCAAGGGCCACACCTTCTTGGGCATGCGCCGCCGGTCGAAGCTGCTCATCGTCGACTTCGACGGTGACCTCGTGCTGCTGGTGCATCTCATGTCGGCGGGCCGCCTGCAGCTCTTCGACAAGCCGGGATCGCTCAAGGACCGGACGCTCCGCCTTGCGATCCGGCTGACCGACGGCCGCGAGCTGCGGCTCCGTGAGTTCGGGACCCGGCAGTCGACCTGGGCGAAGCTCCTCCGCTCTGCCGACCTGGACGCCGAGCCGAACGTGGCGAAGCTCGGTCCCGAGGCGTGGCCGGACCCGCCGCCGCTGGAGGACCTCCTCGACGACGCCCGGCCCCTGCACTCGATGCTCCGCGACCAGCGGGTCCTGGCCGGCGTCGGACGGTCCTGGGCCGACGAGATCCTCCATACCGCCAAGCTGTCGCCCTTCAAGCGGGGCAACACCCTCGACGCCGCCGAGGCCGGCGTGCTGCGGACGGCGATGGTCGACCGGCTGGGTGCCGCGATCGACCACTACGAGGCGGTCGTCGGCCCGACGATCCCCGACAAGCTCCCGATGCCCCTGACCGTCCACGGACGCCAGGGCTCGCCCTGCCCCCGATGCGGCACGACGCTGGAGGCCGTTTTCTTCGAGGACTACGTCGTGGCCTACTGCCCTCAGTGCCAGACGGGCGGAAAGCTGCTGAAGGACCGCCGCCTCTCCCGCCTGCTGAAGTAAGGGCCCCTCCACCCCGGCGGGAGTGAAGAGGAGGTTAGGCCTCGATCGCGCGCATACGCGCGATCGCGGACTATCCTCGTGGCCGCCCAGTTTCTCGGCGGCCGATGCGGCCTCCTCCTACCAGTCGGGGCGCCACCAGACGCCGCGCTCGACCCGGATCTCGGCGGCCTTCGCGAGGGCCTCGGCCACCGGGGGAGCGGTGCCCCGGTCGATCTCCTGCTGGAGCACCATCGCCCGCACGCTGGCCGCATCGGCTGCGGTCATGCCCCCGCCGTCCGGTGGGGCGTCGGGCAGGAGCGGTCCTGCGGCCGCCGGGGGCGCTGGCGAGGTCGGGGCA
>DASXNO010000071.1:0-5640 GCA_036495025.1 Actinomycetota bacterium
TTGACGCTGGGCACATGGCGGCCGGTCTCGACCGCGCTGATGAGCGGCCGGGAGAGTTGGCTGGCGAGCGCCAGCTCCGTCTGCGTCAGTCCGAGCGTTTTGCGACGATCCGCTACAGAATTTCTCACGTCTCAGATTCTATCAGCGTGCTAACTGATTTGTTCAATATTCTGCGTGTAACTCAGCAGTTTTCCGCCACCCCACTCCCCGTCGTCGCCGGTCTGATGGAATCCGAGCCCCTCGTAGAGGGCGGTCGCGGCGGGCATGAACGACAGGGTGTTGAGGGTGATCCCCGCCGCCCCGTCGGCTCTCGCCCGCTCGATGCAGGCGATCGTCAGGGCCCGGCCGACTCCCCGGCCCCGGATTGCCGGATCAACGCCGAGGGCACGCACGTAGGCGAAGCCCTTCGGCCACCACCACCACTCGTTGGCGCCGGCCTCGCCCCGTGGCGGGTAGTAGCTGACCGTGCCCACCGGTCGTCCCTCGATCTCGGCGACGAGCTGGCGTCCCTGCGTGGCCCGGCCGGCGATGTCGGCGAGGTCCTCGCGGTAGCCCTCCCAATCGTCGCCAAGCGTCTCCGCGAACTCCCGGTAGGCGTCGATGACCAGTCTCGACAGCTCCTCGTAGTCCTCGGGCACGGCCTCGCGGATGGAGAGGCTCAACCGTCCTCCCGGACGACGAGGCGGTCGTGCGGCTGCTGGGCCTCCAGCGTGCCGCTGATGCCCCCCTCCACGAAGATGAGCATGTCGCCGACGGGGACGACGTCGTCGCCCTCGGACGGCCGTTCGGCGAACCCGAACTGGACCTCGTCACCGGCGCGGTACACCCGGATCTTCACGCCGGGGTTGAACCGTCCTGCGGCGTCGTAGGCCCGTTCCAGGACCGCTGCCGCGTCGTCGGTGATCTCGAGCACGTCGGTCTCCTCCTCTTGTGTCCCCAGTATGCTCACGCCACGTGAAATCAGTCGGCATCACCGGACCCCCCGGCAGCGGCAAGACCACCCTGTGGCGCGCCGTCACCGGCGGTGACTCCAAAGGCGAGATCGCCGTGGTCGACGTCCCCGAGCCCCGGCTCGACGTCCTCGTCGAGATGGAGCATTCCCGCAAGCGGGTTCCCATCCAGATCCAGGTGGTCGATGTCCACGCCGGCGCTCGCAGCGCCGCGGCAGCCATGGGCGAGCTCCGCAAGATGGACGCATTGCTGCTCGTGGTCCCGGCCTTCGGCGGCCAGGACGCGGCCGCGGCGCTGTCGGGCTACCAGGACGACCTCATCCTGGCCGACCTGGGCCCGTTCGAGAACCGCCTCGAGCGCGCCCGTAAGGACGCCGCCTCCCGCCACGAGGTCCCGGCACTGGAGAAGGCGCTGGCGCATCTCGAAGCGGGCCAGCCGCTCAGGACGGGCAGGTGGGAGCCGGAGGAGCTGAAGGCCTTCGCTGCCATGGCACCGGTCACGCTGAAACCGGTCGTCGTGGTCGTCAACGTCGACGAGGAGAGCCTCGCCGCCGATCCCCCCGCCGTCGACCTCCCCTCGTTCTCCGCCAGCGCCGCCCTCGAAGCCGAGGTCGGCGGCCTCGGCCCGGAGGAGAGCAAGGAGCTGCTCGGTGCCTACGGCATCGAGGAGCCCGTCCTCGGCAAGGTGATCGACGCCGTCTACCGGCTGCTGGACCTCATCACATTCTTCACCGCCGGCGACACCGAGTCCCGCGCCTGGGAGGTGCGCCGGGGGGCGACGGCGCCCGAAGCTGCCGGGGTGATCCACTCCGACATCCAGCGCGGCTTCATCCGGGCGGAGATCATCGGCTACGAGGCGCTCGTCGCCGCCGGCTCGTGGAACAACGCCAAGGCGAAGGGGGTCCTGCGGCTGGAGGGCAAGGACTACCAGATGGTCGAGGGCGACGTCTGCCACTTCCGCTTCGCCGTCTGACCCGGCGGTCGCCGAGGTTCGGGGGCGGAGCCCCCAGCGGCTGCACCTTGACGCCGTCAGAGGTACTGGCCGGGGGCTCGCTGATCCGGCGGTGGTGCGCCGGGCCGGCGCATCGGGTGGGGCACCTGGCCGGGCGCTCCCATCTGCTGGCCCATGAGGGTTGCCTGCATGCCGTGGAACAGCCCCTCGAACCATCCCACGAGCTGTGCCTGGGTCAGGCGGAGCTCGGACTGGGTGGGGACCTCGGCGGAGAACTCGTGGTGGACACGATCCAGCTCGGTCTGCAGGTCGGGCGAGATGGCCTCCTTCAGCTCGGCGATGGCCCGGGCGAGGAGGTCGACCGCAACGCGCCTGGCCTCGGCGTCGAGGGACTCCCGGCGGGTCTCGTCCAGCATCTCCCGCAGCATGCCGCCGACCCGGAGCAGCTTGCCGACGTTGTGGACCTGTTCGCTTCCTTCGGGCGGATCCGCCCTGCTCGCCGCCTGGGGACCCACCGGGAGAGCGGGGTCCTGGCTCGGGTCGTCCATGGTCGCAGGACCTTTTGTCGAAGAGGTGTCGGTGAAGTTTCATAGTATGCGACCCGTGGGATCCCGCATGGAGGCGCTCGGTCGCTTCGCAAAGCTGGCGGCCCTCCCCGAGCCGAGCGTCGACCTCGCCGAGGCGGCGCTGCTGATCGGGGCTGCGGGCCATCCGGGGATCGATCCCTCGCGCTGGCTCGCCGAGCTCGACGGGTACGCAGCGAGGCTCGCCGACCTCGGCGCCCTGTGCCACCGCCTCTTCGTCGAGCTCGACTTCCGGGGGGACACCCGCAACTACTACGACGCCGAGAACTCCTTCCTCCACAGAGTGATCGCGCGCCGCCTCGGGATCCCCATCACCCTGTCCGTGCTGGCCATCGAGGTCGGCCGCCGCGCGGGCATTGCTCTCGACCCCGTCGGCATGCCGGGGCACTTCCTCGTCGGGGTCCCCGGAGAGGATGCCTGGATCGATGCCTTCGCCGGCGGTGAGCTCCTCGACCTCGCCGGATGTGCGGCCCGCTTCCGGGCGTCCACCGGCACCGGCCCGGAGGTGCCGTTCGGCCGCCACCTCCTCCCGGTGGTCGGGCCGTTCGCGGTGCTCTCCCGGATGCTGGCCAACCTGGGAGTCGTCTACCAGGTCCTCCACTCGGGGGTCGATCTCGAATGGGTAACCCGGATGCGCCTGGCGCTCCCCGATGCCGGGAGGGCCGAGGTGCTGGCCCTTGCATCGGCCATGGAGCTCCAGGGGAAGTTCCTCGAGGCCGCCCGGGAGCTGGAGGAATGGGCAGACGCCGAACCCCACGACGAAGAGGAACTGCGAGGAGCAGCGCTGCGGCTTCGATCGCGGTGCAACTAGACCTTCAACCAGAGGAAAGAGGAGGCTCGAGATGGATGTGCACCCGGCGGGCAAGGTGACGTCGATGTTCGGCGGCGGCCATTTCACGGGCAGGGTCTGGCTGGACCTCCTGCTGGAGCGCGGCGGCGCCGACGGCCTCCGCATGTACCGGGTCTTCTTCGAGCCCGGCTCCCGGACCCACTGGCACGCCCACCCCGGCGGCCAGTCGCTCATGATCCTCGCCGGCATCGCCCGGACCGGGGCCGAGGGCGAGCCGGCGGTCGAGGCCGGCCCCGGCGACATCGTCTACACCCCGCCGGGCCAGTGGCACTGGCACGGAGCGGGCCCGGACGGCTACATGATCCACGTCGCCTTCAACCCGGGTGGGAAGACGGAGTGGGGCGACGACCGAGAAGTGACGGCCAAGGAGTACGAGCCCGGCCCGGCCAGCTCGTCGAGCTAAGGAGTAGAGCGCGCGCGTATGCGCGCGAACGG
Source organism: Actinomycetota bacterium (assembly GCA_036495025.1). Lineage (GTDB taxonomy): Bacteria > Actinomycetota > CADDZG01 > JAHWKV01 > JAOPZY01 > JAOPZY01. The sequence goes on from DASXNO010000071.1 coordinate 3,772, forward strand.
CGACCAACCTCCGAGGCAGAGCCTCTCTACCGCCGGTACGCGATCGTTCCCGTCCCCGGCGACTGCGTCGGGGGGCCGCTGCCGTTGCCGCAGGTCGAGCCCTTGGCCGGCGGTGTGAGGTCGATCAGGTAGGCCGCCACGACGTTGTCGACGCAGCCGCTGCCCTGGCCGAGCGAGGTGTGCCCCTCGCCCACATGGGTGAGCAGCACGCCCGACGAGAGCTCCGACGCCAGGGCCTGTGCCCACTGGTACGGCGTGGCCGGGTCGGCCGTGGTGCCGATGACCACGATGGGCGGGGCGCCGGCGGCGTGGACCGGTCCGGTCGGGAACGCCGCAGGCACCGGCCAGTAGGCGCACACGAGGCTGCCCCACACGATCGCCGGCCCGAACACCGGGGCGACCTTGGCCGCCTCGGCGGCCTTCGCCTTGTAGTCCTCGATGTTCGTGGGGTAGGTGCTGTCCACGCAGTTGACGGCCGGCAGGGCGGAGGACAGTGCGTTGTAGCTGCCGTCCGGCTGGCGCTCCGTCAGGTCGTCCGACAGGGCAAGCAGCCGCGTGCCGTTGCCCTGCGCCGCCGAAGCGAGCGCCGTCTGCAGGTCGGGCCAGGTCGTCGGGGTGTAGAGGGCGTCGGCGACGCCGTTCAGGAAGAGCGCGAGCGTCAGTTGCCGGTTCCCCACCGCCAGGGGATGCGCCGCAACCTGGTTCATGAGTGACATGAATGCGCCCTTCGGGTCACCGCCGGAGTAGAAGGGGCAGCCCTGGACACAGGCGTTGAAGAAGTCGCCGAGCTCCTTGTCGAAGCCGACGCCCTGCGCCACGTCGAACTGCAGGCCACCGAGGGCGGGGTCGACGGCACCGTCGAGGACGAGGGCCCGCACATGGGTCGGGAACAGCTCCGCGTACTCGGCGCCAAGGAAGGTCCCGTAGGAGTAGCCGACGTAGGTGAGCGTGGGCTCGCCAAGCGCCGCCCGGATGTAGTCCATGTCCCTGGCGGCCGTCCTCGTGTCGATGTGGGCGAGGAAGCTGGGCCCGTACTGCTTGGCGCACCCGGCTGCGAACTGCTGGTCGGCGGAGATCACCGTCTGGATGTCTGCCGGGGTGGTCGGGTCGGGGTTGAGGGAGAGATAGGTGTCGAGGCCGGGACCGTTCTCGCAGGCGAGCGGAGAGCTTCCCCCCATGCCCCTGGGGTCGAAGGCCACGATGTCGAACCGGCGCAGGATCGGCGATGGGAGGACACCGGGGATCTGGCGTGCGAAATCGACGGCGGAGGCACCCGGGCCGCCCGGGTTCACGAACAGCGACCCGATGCGCTGGCTCCTGGCCCCCGACGCCGGGAGGCGGATGAGCGACAGCCGCACCGTCGGGCCACCGGACGGGTGGGCCCAGTCGAGCGGCACCGCGATCGACGAGCACTGGAACGCTCCCGGTGTGCAGGATCGCCAGGTGAGGGCAGGCGGCGGCGGGGCCGAAACGGAACCCGGAGAACCCGCAGACGGGGAGGGCGAGAGGCTCGCCGTCCCGGTGGCAGCGGTCCCCGGGGGGGACGAGGTGCCGGCGGGGGTCGAGGGCACGGGCGGGGACGGAGCGGCCACCTGCTTGCGACCGGTGCACGCAGCGGCGAGGAGGACGACTGCGAGCAGGACGCAGGCAAGGCGGCCGAGCCGGAACCGGGGGGAAGTGAGCATGTTCGGTACCCAATCTAACGCTCCTACACTGAGGGCGGCGGTGCAGCGTCGAGGGCGGTGATTCCTCGGGTGATTCCTCAACGGGAGACAGGGGGCTGGGAATGGCGGTCGTCGTGATCACGGGGTGCAGCAGCGGGCTCGGCCTGGCGACGGCACTGGCGTTCGCTCGCCGCGGTGACCGTGT
>DASXNO010000072.1:0-3930 GCA_036495025.1 Actinomycetota bacterium
TGCTCACGAGTCGCTGTCTCGACCCAGACTTCTAACCAGACTTCTAACGAACCCCTCCGTACAGACCAGCATGAGGCTTATCCGAACCGGATGAACGCGGGCAACAATGCTGGATTCACCAGCAGAAACGATCACCAGCCGGACGTGGGCGAACAGCCTGGACGACCTCGCATCGAACTAGGATCTGGTCGGGGGACCGGTTGGAGGTTCGAGTCCTCTCGCCTGCACAGTACAGTAACTGGCTTCAGCCATCGGGGGGACCCCCATGTCTTTGTCCTTGATGACCCGTTTGTGCGTGTCCCGCAGGAAATTGACGGCGGCGGCCAAGGAGTCTCCCAGCAATTTCTGAGTATTGCCAGGCATCCTTGCTCCCGATATGCCGACCTCCGTTGCCAGCCGTCGCCAGGGCGGATCGTTCCGGCTGCCCAGCGGGCCCGCCGCCCGCTTTCCGCAACCGGTCCGGGAGGGCTTCGTCCTTGCCGTCGTCGCCGCCGGAGCTGCGGCGACGCTGGCGATCTGGTGGCACGACACGACGGCGTCGTCGCTCGCAGGCCCGGGCGCGGAGCTGACGGCCGCAGGCCGCATCACTGGGCTGCTGGGCACCTACCTGGTGCTCGTCGAGGTGGTCCTCATGGGCCGGATCCCCTGGCTCGACCGGCTGATCGGCATGGACCGCCTCGCCGTCTGGCACCGGCGAAACGGCCAGTACGCGATCGGCCTCCTCGTCGCCCATACGCTCCTGGTCGTATGGGGCTACGCGGTCGCGGACCACATCGGGATCGCCCACGAGACGGGCACGGTCGTGCTCAGCTACCCGGACGTTCTGGCCGCGACCTTCGGCCTGTTGCTGCTGGTGACGATCGGCGTCGTGTCGGCTCGCCGGGCACGCCGGCGCCTGCGCTTCGAGACCTGGTACTTCATCCACCTCTACACCTACCTGGCCATCGCCCTGTCGTTCGCTCACCAGCTCGCCACCGGCAACGACTTCGTGGCCCACCCCGCCAACCGGGTCCTCTGGGTGGCCTTCTACCTCGCCGCCTTCGGCTTGCTGGCCTGCTACCGGGTGGCGATCCCCGTGCGCAACGCGCTGCGTCACCGCCTGCGGGTGGCCAGCGTCGTGGCGGAGGCGCCGGGCGTCGTGTCTGTCTACGTGACAGGCAGGCGTCTCGGCGAGCTGGCCTTCGAGCCCGGTCAGTTCTTCCTCTGGCGGTTCCTCACGCGGGAGGGCTGGTGGCAAGCGCATCCGTTCTCGCTGACGGCGGCGCCGAACGGGAGCTGGCTGCGGATCATGGTGAAGGCCTCGGGGGATTACACCCGGCGCCTCCAGGGCCTCGTGCCCGGGACCAGGGTGCTGGCCGAAGGGCCCTACGGGGCCTTCACGGCGGCGCGGCGAACCCGCCGCAAGGTCCTGCTGATCGGCGCCGGCGCTGGCATCGCCCCCCTGCGTGCCCTGTTCGAGGCCATGCCCGCCGTTCGAGGCGACGTCACCCTGCTCTACCGGGCGACCCGTGAGGAGGACCTCGTCTTCCGTGGCGAGATCGACGAGATCGCCCGGCTGCGCGGGGACCGCGTGCACTACCTCGTCGGCCCCCGGCGGGCGGCCCGCAACTCCTTCGATCCGGGCGTCCTTCGAAAGCTCGTTCCCGGGATCGCCGGGCACGACGTCTACCTCTGCGGGCCGCCGGCGCTGAAGGAAAAGGCCATCGCCGCCCTGCGTGCCGCGGGGGTGCGCCGCCGCAACATTCACGTCGAAGACTTCGAGCTGTAGAGGAGAACACATGCGCCGAGCTGTCCTGGCCCTCGCCGCCACTGCCGCGATCGTCGTGGGTATCCTCCACTACAGGACCACGTCGGCTCCGGCCCAGTTCCGGATCACAACCGCCGCCGGCCCGACGGCCGTCCCGACGGCATCCCCGGCCACTCCTCCTGCGGCTTCGTCACCACCAGCTGCGGCGCCCCCCACTCCCGGGAGTGCTCCGAGCGCCGCGGCCGCATCACCTGCGGCCCACCCGGCGCCCACGGCGGCTCCGTCCCCGGCGGCGCCTCAGGGCCGGACGGTGACCGGGCCGGTCGTCTCCACCCGATACGGCGACGTTCAGGTACAGACCACCGTGTCCGGTGGGCGCCTGACCGATGTCCAGGCGCTCCAGCTTCCCTCCGATCGCGCTCGTTCCGCCTTCATCAGCCAGACGGCCGCCCCGATGCTGCGGGACGAGGCACTCCAGGCCCAGAGCGGGCAGATCGACACGATCTCGGGGGCGACGTACACGAGCGAGGCGTATGCGCAGTCCCTGCAGGCCGCCCTGAGTGGGTCGGGCCTGTGAGACCGTCGGCGCTCCCTCGTGCTCACCCGGGCACCCGGCGGCTCGAGCACCTGATGGGGATGGCGATCGACATCGACATCCGCGACGACCTCCCGGTCCGCGATCTGCAGGAGATCCTCGACGACGCCTTCGGCTGGCTCCGCTGGGTGGACGAGACGTTCAGCACCTACCGGCCCGAGAGCCAGGTCAGCCGCGTCGGCCGGGGGGAGCTCGCTCTCGAGGACTGCGACCCGAGGCTGCGAGAGGTCCTCGACCGCTGCGAGGAGCTGCGAGGGCTCACCGACGGCTACTTCGACGTGCGGGCGTCCCCCGGCGGAGCCCTCGACCCCTCGGGCCTCGTGAAGGGCTGGGCCGTCGAGCTCGCCTCCGAGCGGGCGGCCCGAGCCGGCACCGCCAACCACTGCATCAACGCCGGGGGCGACGTGCGGCTCCGGGGTGTTCCGGAGCCGGGAACGCCCTGGCGGGTGGGCATCGTGCATCCCCTCGACCCACGGGCGCTGACCATGGTGGTGGCCCTGTCGGACGGGGCCGTGGCGACGTCCGGGCTCTACGAGCGTGGCCTGCACGTGTTCGACCCGCACACGCACCGACCCGCCACGGAGCTTGGCTCCGTCAGCGTCATCGGGCCGAGCTTGACGCTGGCCGACGCCTACGCCACCGCCGCCCTGGCGATGGGGACGGATGCGCCGGCGTGGCTCTCCGGTCTCGAGGGCTACGAGTCCCTGGTGATCGACGCCGGCGGTCACGCCTGGTGGAGCGCCGGCTTTCCCGCCTACCGCGTCGCCTGAAGCTCGTCGGTCCCGCGGCGCCCATACGTCGCCAAGAGGCTGGGAGGATCCTTTGGGCATGCAGCCTCGACACCCTGGGGCCCGACAGTCAGGAGCGGATCGCGCGTATGTGCGCGATCCGCTCCTGACCCCAATATGGCTTCCCGGCGTGGTCAGCCCGTCAATCCGAAGAGACCTCGGTGTTCGATCGAAAGCGTCAACGCCGATGGGGCGAATCGTGCCCCGAGCCCGACTCGTTTCAAGCGACGTCAGGGCCGGCGCACCGGGGGCGTCATCGGATCATCCACGTGAAGGACTGGGGCGGGCTACCAGGGTAGGACAATGGTAGGATGAGTCCATGGTGAGCAAGCGGAAGGTTTCGTTGTCCCTCGACGCTGACCTCGTCGACGAGTTGGAGCAGTCGACCGATGAGGGCCTGTCTGGCCAGGTCAATCAGGCGGTGCGAGCAGAGGTGGATCGGCGTCGACGTCAACGCGCGCTCAGAGCCCTGCTCGACCGTCTCGACGTGGAGGAGGGCCCCCTTGGCCCTGACGATGAAGCCGAGATCGGCCGCTTCGAGCGGGCGCTCGGTGGGCGTTGATCGTCGCCCTTGACAGCGAAGCCCTCACGGCTCTCGCAGGTCCGGACTCGGAGGCCAAACGGCGGGTGCGCCGCGCGATGGAGGCTGCGGCGAGGACCGGCCGGGACGTTGTCGTCCCGACGCTCGTGCTGGCCGAGCTGTATCGAGGAGCCGGCCGCTCCCACCTCGTCGATGCCCTCCTCGCTCGACACGAGGAGGCCCTCGGATGCCGGGACACCGACCGCAACCTGGCTCGGTT
>DASXNO010000073.1:0-9636 GCA_036495025.1 Actinomycetota bacterium
CTGCAGGCCGAAGCCTGGATGCTGACGAGCTTGGGCGGTGTTCACGGCCAATTCCGGGAGTTTGAGCAGGCGATCACGTGCCTGGAGCAGGCCATAGCAATCTGTGCAGAAATCGGAGACCCATGGGGAGGGGCTCGCGCCATGCACTTCCGCGGCCTCGCGGAACTTGGCATGCTTCGGTTCGAGGAGCTCTCGCGCGGGACGCCTGGAGTGCAGAAGGTCGGCAGTTTGCAAGGCTCCCATGAGAACGGAGACTCTGTTCCGTGGCGCCCGTACGGTGCCGTCGCTATCTTCGAAAAGGCCTTGAAGATCAGCCAGGACATCGGAGACCTCTATCGGCAGGGGCGCCTCATGGGCAACGTGGGTGAGGTGTATTGGCGCCTGGGGCGCCCGGAACAGGCCATCTGCTGCCTGGAGCAGGGCCTGGCGATCTGCCGGAAGATCTGCGATCCCCGAGGCATCGCTCTCGCCCTGTACAACCTTGCCGAGGTCAATCGAAACCGAGGGCATCTCGAGGATGCGATCGACTACTACCGGGAAGCGCTCGTCATACGCCGTGACATCAGGGACCCCTGGGGCGAGGCGAGAGTCCTGCAGGCTCTCGGTCTTGCCCTCCAACACGTCGAAGGTGCGGCGGCGGCCCGAGACTGCTGGGTGAAAGCACTCGCTATCTTCTCCCGGCTGGGCGAACCTGAGGCCGAAGAAGTCCGTGCCTACCTCCTGGCCCTGGAAGGCGCGCGGCTCGGCGAGACGTGACCGGCGCTCCGCGCCCTGGAGCTGGTGCGTAGCCGCCCCTGAGTCCAGGGGTGGCATGGATCTTGTTCGCTCAGCGAACAACATCCGGACATCCCGGGCCGGATACCGGACCACGCACGGCTGCAAAGAGGCAAACGCCAGTGGTTAGGGCACTAGACGAGCTCCGCCAGGTCGATGGGTTCGAGCTCGAGGGCCGGGCGGTCGCGATCGCCGAACCAGAGCCTCAGGAGCCTGCCCTCGACCTCAGCCGTCGGCACCGGGAGGTCGGCCCCCGACTCGATCGTGCCGGGCTGGGTGCCCGATGAAGACGGCCACCACCTGGTCAGGTGCTCGACGACGACGTCTTGGGCCCGATTGAGAACGGCGGAGGCGGCTGTCGTTACATTCTCCTCAAGATCCCCAGGCTGGTCCACAAGCGGCACGACACCCGTCCCGCCCGAGGTCGAACCATCGCCGACGATCACGTCCCCTCCCCGCGACGATACGGAGATCCCGGGCGGTACGGCGGCGGCCAGTCTCTTCGCAAGCGCGCGTGCCAAGATGATTGCCGCAGCCTTCCGATCTACCTCCTCGCGCTGCATCTGCCTCCACTCCTTCCGCCGCCCGCTGGCTAGGGTTTCAGCGTCGACAGAGGACCGGTGCCGACCAAGGCAGCCTCGCCATCGAGCTCGGTGCTTCCGGCAGCAGATCCGGGCACACCGGAAGATGAGCGAGGATCCACGTTTCCCCCTCCTGGCCTGGCCAGCCGTCGGGCCGGGACCGAGCAGGTGAAATCCTACAATCGGAATGGAACGGAGCGAAACCTCACCCATGAGCTTGTCCGGCATCGACTCCTCACCAGAGGCCCACCCTTCGGCGCGGGCCGCCGCCGGGGAGGACTTCGGGAAGATCGTTCGGCGTCCCCCCCGCCTCGTGGTCGAGCCGAAACGGGTCCACGAGCTGGTCGGGATCGTTCGCCAGGCTCGGGCGCGTGGGCTGCACGTCGCTGCGCGCGGCGAGGGTCACAGCACGAACGGGCAGGCTCAGGCCAAGGACGGCATTGTCGTCGCCCTGAGGTCGATGGACTCGATCCGCATGGTGGGCCCCGACCAGGTGAGCGTGGGTGCAGGAGCGACCTGGCGGCAGGTCCTGCGAAGGACGCTGGCCGTGGGCCTGACCCCCCCGGTCCTCACCGACTACCTCGGGCTGTCCGTCGGGGGGACGCTGTCGGTTGGTGGGCTGAGCGGGAACAGCTTCCGGCACGGCGCCCAGGTGGACCACGTGACAGAGCTCGAGGTCGTCACGGGCTCGGGGGTGCGGGAGCTGTGCTCACCAACGCGCAACCCTGACCTGTTCGGGGCGGTCCTGGCCGGCCTGGGGCAGTGCGGCATCATCGCCCGGGCCACGATCCGGCTGGTGCGGGCCCCCGCGTCGGTGAGGGTGTTCCGGCTGCCGTACCCGGACCTGGCGACGATGCTCTCGGATGAGGTCCTGCTCGTCGAGGAGGAGCGTTTCGACAACGTTCTCGGCATCGTGGCATTTGAATCGGGCAACGGTTGGTCATGCTCCATCGAGGCGGCCACCTACCGGGGAGCGGGAGAGGCTGCCGTAAGCGACACGGTGCTGACGTCGGGATTGCGATGCAACCACAGAGCAAGCACCGCAGACGATCGCTCCTATCTCGGCTGGGCTGACCGGGTGAGCGAGCGCGTGGAGCTCCTCGAGAGCATGGGCGTCTGGCACCTTCCGCACCCCTGGCTCGATCTCTTCGTGCCGGCCCCGGCAGTGGGTCAGTTGCTCGAGAGCCTGCTCGCCCAACCAATGGAGGACGACGTCGGACCTCTGCGGGTCCTGCTGAATCCCCTTCGGCCCGACCGGCTCGGCACCCCTCTGCTAGCGGTTCCACCCGGCGACGTGGTGTTCCTCTGCGACGTCCTGCGGACTGCCCCTGCGGAGGAGCGTGCGATCCGGCAGATGCTGGACCAGAACCGGGAACTCTTCGAGTTGAACCGGCAACTTGGCGGCCGTCACTACTCGATCAGCGCGATCGCGCTGTGTCAGCCGGACTGGATCAGGCACTTTGGCGACCGCTGGCCATGGCTGGCTGCCATGAAGCACCGGTTCGATCCCGACCACCTCCTCACCCCCGGGCCCGGCATCTTCTGACCGGGCCCCGTCGAGCGGGAAGGCCCTTACAGGAGCCCGTTGCTGGTCAGGAAGTCCCTGGCCACGGCGGCGGCGTCCTTGTGGTCGATGTCCACCTGGGCGTTGAGCTGGACGATGTTCTGGCTCGTCAGCTTGGACAGCACGTTGGCGAGCGCGGTCTTGATGTCCGGCTGGGCCTGGATCAGGGGCACGGAGACCTCCGCCGTGATGTTGTCGGCCGGCTGGAGCTTCTTGTCGTCGTCGAGGACGACCCAGCCCTTCTTGGCGATGATCGACTGGGTCGAGCAGAGCTCGGCGACGTCGACCCCGCCGTTGTCGAGGGCGTTGGCCGTTGCGCTGTCACAGGCGCCGATGGGCTGGAACTTGAGGCCGGTGATGCCGTAGACGCTCTTGAGGCCCGGCAGGCACAGGGGGTTGGTGGCGCACTCCGGCGGCCCGCCGAGGGTGAGCTTGCTGGCGACGGGCTTCAGGTCGCTCACCTTCGCGAGGTTGTACTTGGTGGCCGTGCCCTTCGTGACGACGAAGGCGTTCGTGTCGTTGGCTGCCGACGGGTCGAGCACCGTGAGCCCCTTTGGGGCGAGCAGGGCGTTGTCCTGCGCCGTCTCCGAGACCGGGTCGGGGGACTTCGTGCCCTTCAGGTAGGCAAGCAGCGACCCGACGTACTCGGGGGCCACCTGGATCGAGCCGGGCATCGCCGGCTGCAGGATCTGGCGGTTGCCGAGGGTGAGCTGGCGGCTCACCTTGTAACCACCCTTCTCCAGCACCTGGGCGAACATCTCGGCCACGATCTGGCTCTCGGAGAAGGTGACCGACCCCACGGTGACGGAGGGCTTCGTCGGGGCCGTGGGAGACGAGGTGGTTGTGGTCGATTTCTTGCTACAGGACCCCGCCACGACCGACACGACGACCATTGCCGCCAGTGCCCAGAAGCTGCGCTTGCGCACCATCGTTCCCTCCCCTAGGAAGCTCCCGTGCACGTACCCGGCCAAACCCTATACCCGAACCCTCCGTAGGGCCGGAAGCCTGGTCGCCAGGCCGAAGACGAGGTCCACCGCGATCGCGAGCAGCGCGACCAGGATGGCGCCCGCGAGGAGCTGGTCGTGATAGATGTCGTTGGCGAAGCCCAGCACGATGAAGCGCCCGAGGCCGCCCCATCCGACGACGGCGCCAAGGGTCGCGGTCGCCACGACCTGCACGGCCACCGTGCGGAGCGTGTCGAGGATGAGCGGGGCGGCGAGGGGTGCCTCGAGCCGCAGCAGCACCTGCCGCTCGGTCATCCCGATGCCCCGGGCGGCCTCGAGCGTGTCGGCGTCCACGTTGGCGACCGCCACGTAGGTGTTCGTGAGGAGGGGGGGCACCGCCAGGACGACCAGGGTGATCAGGGTCGGCCAGAACGCGAATGCGCCCGGGAGGTGGTAGCGGAGCGCGAGCGGGAAGGCAAAGGCGAGAACGCCGAAGGACGGGATCGCCCGCCCGATGCCGGCGGCGTTGACCGCCAGGAACGCCCCCTTTCGAGCGTGGCCGATGATCAGGCCGAGCGGCAGGGCGATGGCAACCGCGATCAGCATCACGAGGGCGAACATCTGCAGGTGCTCGGCCAGGCGTTGCAGGACGCCGCCGGAACCCGTCCAGTGGGAGCCGTCCGCCAGCCAGGACAGGGCCTGGCGCAGCGTGCTCATCAGGCACCCGCCACCGCGGCCGGTGTGACGGTCTCGACCAGGCGGCGCACGTCGGCAGGCTTCGTCCACGGCGTGAGCGCTCGCTGGGTCGTGACGAGCGCGATGTCGGCGACCACGGCGAGCACCACCGACAGGGCAGCCCCCGCGAGCCCGGGCGTGGCGAAGTTCTGGTTGAAGCTCTGCAGGATCAACGCCCCGAGGCCGCCCTGCCCGATAAGGGCGGTGACCGTCACAAGGCCGACCGTGGTCACGGTGGCGATCCGGACGCCGGCAATGATCACCGGCAGGGCGAGGGGGACCTCGACCCGCCACAGGAGCTGGCGGTCGCTGTAGCCCATGCCCCGGGCCGCCTCCCGGACGTCGGCGGGGACGCCGTCCAGGCCGGCGACGACGTTGCGGATCAGGATGAGCAGGGTGTAGCTCACCAGGCCGATCTCGGCGGTGAGGGTACTGAGGCCCGTGTAGGGCACGAGCAGGGCGAACAGCGCCAGGCTGGGGATCGTGTAGAGGAGGCTGGCGAACCAGCTCACCGGGGCATAGAGCCGGCGGTGCCGGTAGGCGACGATGCCGAGGGGCAGCGAGATCGCCAGCCCGATGGCGAGGGCGATCGCCGTCAGGCGCACGTGCTCGAGGGTGAGGTGCACGATCGTCGAGGTGTGACCGGCCAGCCAGCCCCAGTCGACGAGGGCCTCCGCCGGCCCCCTCACGTGGCGGCCAGCTCCTTGGCGACCCGCTCCAGGGTGAGGAGACCGCAGTAGCGCCCCTCGTCGACGACCGCAGCCACATGGGTCTTGTTGATGACGATGGCGTCGAGGGCCTCGCGCAGCGAGTTGGAAGGAGCAACGACGGCGGAGAAGGGCCTGGGCTCCGCCTCCCCCACGGTGGCAAGCCCCGAGACGCCGTTGCGGTCCACCCAGCCGAGCAGGTGCCCCTCGGCATCGACGACGGCCACCCAGTCGGTCCCGTGGGCACGCATCACCTCGAGGGCGGCGTGCACCTCGGTGCCCGGTTCGACCAGTGGCCCCGGCTCGGTGTCCACGCTCTTCACCGCCATGAGGGCCAGGCGCTTCAGGCCACGCTCCGCTCCGATGAAGTCGGCGACGAACGGCGAAGCGGGGGCCCGGAGAATCTGCTCTGGCGAGGCGTACTGCTCGAGCAGCCCGCCGCGGTTGATGATCGCGATGCGGTCACCCAGCTTCATCGCCTCGTCGATGTCGTGGGTGACGAGGACGATGGTCTTGCGGATCTGGCTCTGGAGGTTGAGGAGCTGGTCCTGCAGCCGTGCCCGCACGATCGGGTCGACGGCACCGAACGGCTCGTCCATCAGCATCACCGGAGGGTCGACGCCGAGGGCCCGTGCCACACCGACCCGTTGGCGCTGGCCCCCGGACAGCTCGGAGGGATAGCGCCCCAGCAGCTCGGGATCGAGCTCCAGTATGGCCGCAAGCTCCGTCACCCTTGCCCGGATGCGGCCGGCATCCCAGCCGACGAGCTCACAGACCATCCCGATGTTCTGGGCGACGGTGCGGTGCGGCATCAGGCCGATGCTCTGGATGACGTAGCCGATGCGGCGCCGCAGCAGCACGGGCTCGATGCTCATCACGTCCACCCCGTCGACCTCGATCGTGCCCGACGTCGGCTCGATCAGGCGGTTGATCATGCGCAGGATCGTCGTCTTCCCCGAGCCCGAGGGGCCGACGAGCACGACCGTCTCGCCCTCCGCGACCTCAAGCGAGAAGCCCCTGACGGCGTAGCTGCCGGAGCCGGGAAACTGCTTCGAAACGTCACGCAGGGTGATCACGGTCGCATAACCTTATCCTGCATGACCTGTGGCATCTCCGCCGGTGATTGCAAACAGTTCGAAACAGCCAAACGCTTCCCAGCCGCTCCCGCCGGACGTTTTCCCTCGGGATCCTGTAGCCTCAGCCCCATGCGGAGGTCGGTGCTCCCTTCGACTACCCTCTGGTTCGTCCTCGTGGCTCTCGTGGGATCTGCCTGCTCGAGCGGGCAGCCCTTCCCTGCGGTCCTCAGCTCCCCCGACGCCGCGTCGCCTGCGCCCGCCGTCACCGCGACGGTCTCGGGCACGGGCCTGCCCGGCATGCCCCCCGTGCAGGACCCCAGGGACATCTACGCCGCGGACCGCCCGAACCTCCTGAGCCCCGTGGTGGCGCACTTCCCCACGCTCGTCTACGTCCCCAACTCGGGGTCGAACACCGTTGACGTCATCGATCCCAGGACGATGAAGGTCGTCAGCCACTTCGCCGTCGGCAAACAGCCCCAGCACGTCGTCCCGTCCTATGACCTGAAGACGCTGTACGCGACCGACGACCTGAGCAACGACCTCGTGCCCATCGACGCGGCGACGGGAAAACCCGGCGCGCCCATCCCGGTGGAAGACCCCTACAACCTCTACTTCACGCCCGACGGCCGCTTCGCGATCGTGGTGGCCGAGCGCATGCAGCGCCTGGACTTCCGCGATCCCCATACGATGGCAATCCGCAATCCCCTTTCCGTGTCCTGCAACGGCGTGGACCACATGGACTTCTCCGCCGACGGCAGGTACCTGATCGCGAGCTGCGAGTTCGCGGGCACGCTGATCAAGGTCGATGTCGCCACCCAGAAGGTCGTCGGGACGCTCGCCCTGCCCAAGCTGGGCAAGACCCTCGGCAAGCCCCAGGACGTGAAGCTCTCCCCCGACGGCAGGATCTTCTACATCGCCGACATGAACGCCAACGGGGTCTACGAGGTCGATGGCGCCACCATGAAGCTCCTGGGCTTCATCCCGACCGGCAAGAATGCCCACGGGCTCTACGTCAGCCGGGATTCGAAGGTCCTCTATGTCTCCAACCGCGGGGAAGGGTCGGTCTCGCTGATCGACTTCGCCACGCGCAAGGTGGTGACGACCTGGCACATCCCCGGCGGGGGCAGCCCCGACATGGGCGGGGTGTCCGCCGACGGCACGACCCTGTGGCTGACCGGGCGGTACAACTCCGAGGTCTACGCGATCAACACCTCGACCGGCCAGCTCGTTGGGAGGATCAAGGTGGGCAACGGGCCGCACGGGCTGTGCCTGTGGCCCCAGCCGGGCCGGTACTCGCTCGGCCACACCGGCATCCTCCGCTGAGTTTCGGCACGAGCGTCGTGCATCCTGCCGGAGAGAACCGGGCCACGGCGGGTAAGAAAGCTTCATGCCAAACGCGATGGAGGCGCTCGTAGGGCGCATCAGCAGGAACAAGCGGCTCGGCGGTCTCGGGCAGGCGATCGGCGGGGCGGTCGGCAAGGTCCTCAAGCCCGGTCCGGTCAAGGACTTCCTGTCCGGCACCTGGCTGGGCCATGCCGCCCACCCGGTCCTGACCGACCTGCCGATCGGCTCGTTCACCAGCGCCCTGGCGCTCGACCTCCTGGGGGGCGAGGAGGCCGCCGCGGGGGCCCAGACCCTCGTCGGGCTGGGGATCCTCGCCGCGGTGCCCACCGCCGTCACCGGGCTCAGCGAGCTGGCGGACCTCGGCGAGGAGCGCGACTGGGCGGTCGCTGCCGCCCATGCCTTCGGCAACAACGCCGCCCTCGCCTGCTACGGCCTCTCCTACCTGGCCCGGCGGCGGGGCAACCGAGGGCTGGGGATCTTCTGGTCGGTCGCCGGCGGCGCGGCCATGAGCTGGAGCGCCTACCTCGGCGGCCACCTGTCGTTCCGCCGGGGCATCGGCGTCGACCACACCGCCTTCGAGCAGCCCATCGGTGAGTGGACCGACGTGCTGGACGACGCCGAGCTGCCCGAAGGGAAGGCGCAGCAGGTCTCGGCCGACGGCCACCAGGTACTCCTCTACCGTTTTGCCGGGCAGATCTGCGCCGTGTCCGACACGTGCAGCCACGCCGGCGGCCCGTTGCACGAGGGCGACATCGACGGCCTGGGCGTCACCTGCCCGTGGCATGGCAGCCGCTTCGACCTGACCGACGGCTCGGTGCGGCGGGGCCCGGCGACCGCGCCGCAACCCACCTACGAGGCACGGGTGCGCGACGGGAGGATCGAGATCCGTTCCCGACCCTGACACTGCTACCCTGTCGGCCGTCATGGTCCGTCGGGTGGGGGTGGTCGCTGTGCTGGTCGGGCTCGCGGGCCTCCTCGCGGGGTGCCACCCGCCTCCCAACCCGGCGGCGAGCTCGACGCCCCCGTCGCCAGCGGCGCCCTCCTACACGCTGCGGAGCGGGCAGGCCACGGTCGACGGTGGCACCCGCACCGTCCTCGTGGACGCCCAGGGCTTCACCCTGTACTTCCGTTCGAAGGACAGCGCATCCTCGGTCTGCTCGGCAAGCTGCGCGAACACCTGGCCGCCGCTTGTCCAGCCCTCGGGCTCCCCCACCCCGAGCCCGGACCTCACCGGGACGCTCCGGGTGACCGCCAACGCCAACGGCAACCAGCTCGTGTACAACGACCACCCCCTCTACCGGTACTCGGGCGACAGCGCCGAGGGGCAGGCGAACGGGCAGGGCTCCGCCGGGATCTGGTTCGTGGTGGAGCCGTAAGGGCCGCGCGGCCCTGGAGCCGTAGGAGCCGCGGTCAGTCGAAGAAGAAGGCCTTGAAGCTCTCGGCCTGCCGGAGCCCGGTCCCGGACGAGGTCGCGATCGTCTCCGCCATGCCGACCACGAAGCCCTCCAGGCCCTCCCACGCGCCCAGTTGCGAGTCGTGCGCCCGCAGAGCGGCGAGCTTGCGGTCCATGAATCCCTCGGCGTCGACCGTGAAGTCGCCGTTGGTCGTGAGGGACAGGAGGACCGCCTTCACCTGGTGCGGTTCGAAGCCCTTGTCGTAGAGCTCCTCCCGGTACAGCGGCACCGTCGTGGCCCCCGGGTTGACCGCAGCGAGGAAGGCCTCCCCCACCCGGCGGTGGTCGGGGTGGTTCACGTACTGCTGGCCGAAATAGAACATCGACGGGTCCGGTCCGACGACGACGTCCGGCCGGTGCCGGCGGATCTCCCGGATCATGTCCCGCCGCAGCTCGTGGCTGTCCTCGACGTAGCCGTCCTCGTAGCCGAGGAAGACCACCTCCGAGACGCCGAGGAT
>DASXNO010000074.1:0-9415 GCA_036495025.1 Actinomycetota bacterium
CCCCGATGCATGGCTACCAGGTGATCCAGGAGCTGTCGGGACGCAGCGGCGGCATGTGGCGGCCCAGTCCCGGCTCCGTCTACCCGACCCTGCAGCTCCTCGAGGACGAGGGTCTGGTTCGCAGCGAGGACGTCGAGGGAAAGCGGGTCTTCCACCTGACGGACGCCGGGAAGGCCCAGGCCGCCAAGCGTGGCGCCGGCGCGCCGGCGCCGTGGGAGATGGGTGCGGACACGGAGCCGTTTGCGGAGATGCGCAACCTCGGCTTCGGCGTGGTGACGGCGCTCATGCAGGTGGTCCACTCCGGCAACGAAACGCAGATCGAGAAGGCCAGGGAGATCCTGTCCGAGGCAAGGCGCAACCTCTACCGGCTCCTGGCGGAGGACGAGCCGACCGACGCCTGAGCGGCGAACCCGGCGCTACAGGAGCAGGTTGAACACCCGGAAGACCTGCTCCCACTGGACGGTCTGCGGGTTCTTCACGTTGGGGTCGATGATGGTGAACGCCTGCGCCAGGCACACGCTGAGGCCTCCGGCGATCTCCGGCAGGGCCACCACGGTGTCGTCCGACAGCGCCAGCTCGAGCGGCGGCCACGCGGCAAGGCGCTCGAGGACGTCCTCGAGGCCCGTCTCGGCGTCGAGCCTGCGGAAGGCATGGATGTTCTCCTGCAGACCCTTGGTGATGGGCAGGTCCCAGGGCTGGATGATGTCCCGGTCGTTGGCCTTTGCGGTTGCCACCCCCATGAGCAGGAGGTCGTAGATCTTCTGGTGCACGAAGTCGGCGTACCGCTTGATGTCCGCCTTGTCGATGTCAAGGGACGCAGCCAGGCGGAAGAAGCGTTCGAACTTCGAGACAGCCATCACGGCCATGGGGTCTCCTATCCCGGGTACTGGCCCACGGTGACCGTCACCGTGGCCGTGCTCCCGTCGGCGTGCGTGATTGCAACGCTGACCTTCTGGCCCGGCGCCAGGCCGGCGACGAGCTCGTTCAATTCCTGCGACGACGTGACCGGCTTGCCGTCCACTCCGGTGATGACATCGCCTGGTTTGATGCCTGCCGCCCCGGCCGGGCCGCCCGGCTGCACCGAGAAGACCAGGACGCCGATGGGGGGCAGGATGTCCGCTGCGGTGACGCCCAGGTAGCCGCGGTGGGAATTCGTCACCTTGCCGTCGCGGACGATCTGGCCGGCGATATCGGTGACGGTGTTGGCGGGGATGGCGAATCCGATGCCGACGGCAGCCCCGCCAAGCTGGGGATCGGTGGCCGCCACGGTCGGGATGCCGACGACCTTGCCGTCCAGGTTCGCCAACGCGCCGCCGCTGTTGCCGGGATTGATGGCGGCGGTGGTCTGGATGGCGTTGAGGATGGTGCTGCCGCCCGGCTCCGGGACCATGCGGCCGACCGCGCTCACGATGCCCTCGCTGACGGTGGTCTGCAGCCCGAGCGGGTTGCCGACGGCCATCACGATGTCACCCTGGGTGAGCTTGCTGGAATCCGCGAAGGAGGCAGGCTTCAACGGGAGGCCTTTGACGCGCAGCACCGCAAGATCGTCCGGGGCAAACGAGCCGAGCAGGGTGGCGGGGGCCTGATGGCCGTCCGGGGTGACGACCGTCGGCGAGGTGCCCGCGGCTGCCACGTGGTTGTTGGTCACGATGTCGCCCTGGGTGTCCAGGACGACGCCCGAGCCCAGCCCGGCGGTCGTCTGGATGAGCACCACGCTCGGATCCACGGTGGCGGCGACGTGGACAAGGGCCGCCTGCAAGCCCGCGGCCGGCGCCGTGGCAGCCGGCGCCGAGCTGGATGCACCCGTTGCATCGACGGGCGCGGCCGCCGGCTTGCTGGCGGAGCTGCATGCCGAGAGCCCCAGGCACAGGAGGGCCGCCACGGCCGCCATGGGCGTCGAAGGCTGCATCGCCCAACCGTACCGGACGTGCTCGGGGCCCCACATCCCGTGCCCGCGTGGGATCGAGCCTTCCGACGAACCACGCGTTCTGGGGATGTGGGTTGTCGTGCCGAGGTCCAGGCTGGGGATCATGCCGGGCGAAACCAGCACGCAGGAAGTCGATCCGGCCGAGCGCCCACGTCTGGCCGAGACCCCGGACCTCACCGGGGCCTTCCCGCGACTGGAAGAGGAGCAGATCGCACAGCTCCTCCCCGAGGGGTACCGGCGACCCACCGAGGCGGGCGAGATCCTCTACCGCGAGGGCGACCCGAGCTGCGACTTCGTCGTCATCCTCTCCGGGATGGTCAAGATTGTCGAGGCGTGTGGGAGTGACGCCGAGCGCGTGATCGGCGTGCACGGGCCCCGGCGCTTCCTCGGCGAGCTCAACCTCCTCACGGGGCAGGCGGTGTTCGTCACGGCGGTCGTCGCCGAGCCCGGTGAGGTCCTCGTTGTGCCGGTGGACCGCCTGCGTGAGGTCGTCGCGCGCAAGCCCGGGATCGGGGATCTGATCCTGCGGGCCTACCTCCTGCGACGCTCGTTGCTGATCGGGCTTGGCACGGGCCTGAAGATCATCGGGTCCCGCTACTCCCCGGACACCCGCCGCATCCGCGAGTTCGCGGCCCGCAACCGGGTCCCCCACCGCTGGCTCGACCTCGAGCGCGACCCCGCCGCCGAGGCGCTGATGCGGACGCTCGGGATCCGTCCCGAGGAAACCCCGGTGGTGATCCTGGGCAACGAGCGGCTCCTGCGGAACCCGAGCAACGCCGAGCTGGCGAGAGTCATCGGCCTGAGCCCGCGGGCGGTCACGCCCAGCCTCTGTGACCTCCTGGTGATCGGCGCCGGACCGGCGGGGCTCGCCGCTGGGGTCTACGGGGCCTCCGAGGGTCTTGCCACGATCGTCCTCGACTGCACGGCGACCGGAGGTCAGGCGGGCTTGTCACCCCGTATCGAGAACTACCTGGGCTTCCCATCCGGCATCTCCGGATCGGAGCTGGCGGAGCGGGCCGTCATCCAGGCCAACAAGTTCGGGGCGCAGATCAGTGTTCCCGTCGAGGCCATGGGCCTCGAGAGCCGGGACGGCCACCACCTCGTCCACCTCGACGACGGCACGACGATCATGTGCCCGGCGGTGCTGATCGCGACGGGCGCCCACTACCGAAGGCTCGACGTACCGGGCCTCGAGCGATACGAGGGGATATCCGTCCACTACGCAGCGACGGAGTCCGAGATCCAGGTCTGCCGCGGCGACCCGGTCGCCGTCGTGGGAGGGGGCAACTCGGCGGGCCAGGCGGCAGTGAGCCTGTCGGCCACGGCAACGAGGGTCCATCTCATCCTGCGCCACGACGACCTCGGCCGGGATATGTCCCGCTACCTTGTGGACCAGATCGAACAGAACCCCAAGATCGAGGTCCACCGCAACACCGAGGTCCGGGAACTGACCGGCGGCGACACGCTGGAGCAGATCGTCGTCGAGGACGTAACCAGCGGGGAACGCACGACCCTGAGCGCGCGCGGCCTCTTCGTGTTCATCGGCGCCGAGCCCAAGACCGGCTGGCTGGACGGCCAGATCGCCCTCGACGACCACGGCTTCGTCCTGACCGGGGCCGCTGCGGCACGCTCTTGGGAAGGCGACGGCGCCACGCCGCTCATCCTCGAGACCAGCCGCCCCGGCATCTTCGCCGCCGGCGACGTACGCAGCGGCTCGGTCAGGCGCCTGGCCTCGGCTGCGGGCGAAGGTGCGATGTCGGTCCGTCTGGTGCACGAACGCCTCCAGGCCTGACGCCGGAGGTTCCCGCCGTGGGCGCGAGGGCCGGCTATCCGATGGCCGAGGCGATGAAGAGGATGCCGAACACTCCGAGCGCGGCGGCGAGGACCGCGGTGAGGCGGGTGCCGCCCGGTCCACCGAGTCGCGAACGGCCCTCCGAGGCGAGCAGCACGAACGCGCCGTCGATGACCGCGACGCCGGCCGTCATCGCCGCCGCGGTAAGGAAGGCGAAGCTGCGGCCTCCGTGCCTGAGGGCATCGGCGATCAGGGCAGCCGCGGTGGTCCCGAGGAAGATCCAGGCCCCGGGGTTGAGGAGCACGGCGAGCACGCCCCTGGGCGCCGGCGGCAACCCCCGGCGGGTCACCTCCGCCTGCTCCCTGGTGGTGCTGCGCCACGTGTCGGCCGCCAGCAGCAGGAGGAAGAAGCCACCGCCCAGCCGGATAAAGCGGGCGGCCGTGCCGGTCGGCGCCACAAGGGCGAGGCCTGCGGCCAAGCCGACGAGCAGGGCGGCAAACGTGGCGTTGGCCCCGAGCATGGCCGCAAATCCGCGCCGCCGCCCGCCGCGGGCCGACTCGGCCAGCAGCACCGCCTGCACGGGGCCGGGCGAGCTGGCGAGCACGAGGCCGAGGCCGAACGCGGAGAGGAGGATCGAAAGACTCATCGAGCAAGCGTAGCTCCCGGGTGTATGCCGCCACCGATACGGTGGTCCACTACACCGAGAAGCTGCCACAGACCACGAGGAGGCCGAACATGAGCCAGCCGCAGGACCAGGGGGGCTCCACCGCCGCAGCCACCCCCCACGCCGCCCTGCCCGTCACGACCGCCTTCGACTTCCCCGAGTGGAAGACCGACCGCTACGTCGGGAGCTGCTTCGGTCTGATCGTCCGCAGCATGGGCGCGCTCAAGGGCCTCGGCGCCGCCTTCAAGACGATCAAGGGCGGGGAGGTCACCCAGTACACCGAGCTGCTCGAGGACAGCCGTCGCCACGCCATGGACCGGATGATCGAGAACGCCCGGATCATGGGGGCGAACGCCGTCGTCGGCATGCGCTTCGACTCCTCGGAGATCGGCGAGAGTCTCACCGAGATCGTCGCCTACGGCACCGCCGTCGTCGTGAGTCAGCGCCCGTGATCGGCGACGAGGATAGTCCGCGATCGCGCATATGCGCGCGATCCACGCCTAACATTCAGGACCCTCATACCTCGGAGGTGGCCGCTCGGGGCATGGGGACTATGGGTAGGGCACCGGTGGGGGCGGCGTCAGCAACGACGGCACGAGGCACGTCAGGTTCGGCAGCGACGTGTTCGGGGGCGGCAGCGCCGGGGGCTTCAGGAACGGCGGTGCCGAGGCCCGGAGGTCGAGGCTGTCGAGCAGGTTCGATGCGTTGGCATCCCGGTAGGTGAGCGCCGGCAGGTTCCACTTCGTCTCGACCAGCTTCAGGATCGAGGTGTGGTCGTGGACGACGTGCGAGACGTAGTTGGGCTTCGCCCAGGGCGAGGCGATCACCGCCGGCACCCGGAACCCGTACCGGTCGTAGCCACCCGGGAAGTCCGGCGGGACGTGGGTGGCCGGCGGGACCGAGTCGGGGACCACCGCCGCCGGCGGGGGGACGTGGTCGTAGTAGCCGCCCCCCTCGTCGTAGGTGAAGACGAGCATCGTGCTGCGCCAGGCGGGCCCGGACAGGACGGCGTTGATGACCGTCGCCGCGTAGGTGGCGCCGAGGGTGATGTCCTGCGGGCTCTCCTCGGACGCCTGGGTTGCCTCGGGGTCGATGAGACTGAACCCGGGGAGCGTGCCGAGGGCGGCGTCGACGAAGAAGTCCGCCACCGGAAGGATCCTGCCGAGGAACTTCGTGAGCTGGTAGGGGAACAGCCCGGTCGTCGGCAGGTCGACGAAGTAGTTCTTCCACGGGATCCCGTGGGCCTCCAGGCGGTCGAAGATGGTCCCGTTGGGCGGTGGCGGGTCGTTGGGCGACGGGGCCGGGTTGTCGACGATGCCCAGCGCCGTGCCGGCCATCAGGAAGCGCCGGTTGGGGTAGGTCTTCGCCATCACCGAGGAGAAGTAGCGGTCGCACACCGGGAAGGCCCCCGCCAGCGCGTGGTAGTAGGGGAGGTCGGCGGCGGTGAAGTACGACATCGCCTGGGTGCTGGACGCCACGACGAACCCGTCGTTGCGCCCGCCGTCGTAGGCGCGGTGGCTGGCGTTCCAGCTCTGGGAGACCCCGCCGTGGTTCTGGCAGAGGTCGGGGGCACGGTAGGCCCGCACCGGACGGCCCGCCGCATCCGGGCAGGTGTTCACCGGAAGCCCGTCCGGGCCGAGCCGGAAGCCGTCGCCGCGCCCCAGCGTCCCGAAGTAGTTGTCGAACGAGTGGTTCTCCATCATCAGCACGACGATGTGCTCGATCTGCGGCAGCGTGTCGGTGCCGGGGGGAAGGTGGGGGAACGGCAGCGAGCCCGGGACCCGCAGCGCCGCACCGGCGCGGGGCCGCGGTCGCACCCGCATGGCCGGCCGGGCGACCGCAAGGCCGGCCCCCGCGGCGATGCCCTTGAGCAGCGTGCGGCGTGAGAAGGAGTTCAAGGCAAGCCAGACTAACCCGCCGTGGCGGGCCGCTCCCTGATCGCCGGGCTATGCTGAGTGGTCATCCCTGGACAGCACCGGTTGCAGAGGAGGAGAGGTCGTGGCGACAAATCCGAACGACTGGAACGCATCGATCATCAAGGAGTTCCGCGCCAATGAAGGCAAGGTCGGTGGCTTCTTTACCGGCAAGCCGGTCCTGCTCCTCCATCACACCGGTGCCAAGAGCGGCACGACGCGGGTCAACCCGCTGATGTACCGGAAGGAAGGCGACAAGTACGTGGTCTTCGCTTCCAAGGGTGGGGCCCCCCAAAACCCCGACTGGTTCCACAACCTGAAGGCCAACCCCATCTGCAAGGTCGAGGTCGGCACCGATGCTATGGACGTGACGGCACGGGTCGCCGATCCCGAGGAGCGCGAGGCGCTCTACGCCAAGCAAGCGGAGGAGTACCCCCAGTTCGGGGAGTACCAGCAGCAAACGAGCCGCAAGATCCCGGTGGTCGTGCTCGAGCCGAAGCGCTGAGGCGGGAGCCCCAGCCACGTGGCGATCACGGGGGCCCATGTCCTGCTCTACTCGCCGGAGGCCGACGCCCTCCGGAAGGTCCTGAGCGACGTCATCGGCTGGGAGAGCGTCGACGCCGGGGAGGGCTGGCTGATCTTCGCCCTTCCCCCTGCGGAGCTCGCCGTGCATCCTGGGGAGCGGGCGTCGCACGAGCTCACCCTGATGTGCGACGACATCGAGGCCACGGTGGCCGACCTGCGTGCCAGCGGCATCGAGTTCCGTGACGATCCCCATGCAGCGGGCTTCGGCGTCGCTGCGACGATGGTGCTCCCCGGCGACGTCGACGTGATGCTGTACGAGCCCCGGCATCCCACGGCGATCTGACGTCATCGCCGGTTCAGGCCTCAGTCCCGGAAGCGGACCGCCCGCTTCACGGCACGCTTCAGGCCCTCCTCCGCGGTCGAGATCGGCAGCCGCTCCAGGAGGTACTCGGCGTAGTCGTAGCGCGTGGCCCCGAAGCGTTCCTTGAACTGCCCCAGCGTGGCCGAGTGGCCCGAGTCGCCGAGGTAATAGGAGCGGCATCCGGCCCTGCAGGCGTCGCAGACGGCAAGGCGCAGCAGCAGGTCGTTCGCCCGGTAGCGCGTGAAGTCCTCGTCCATCGCGGCACGGAAGTCATAGGCGTTGTTGCCCTGGAGGACGATCATGGAGGCGATCGGTTTGGCTCCGATCCGAGCCACCCACACCTGGCAGCGGTCCCCGAGGCAGTGGGCGATGGCCTGGAATTTCTCCAGCGGGTCGTTGTGCCGGTGACGCCGCGTCGCCATCCACCGGGGCTCGTGCTGGAGTCGGGACCACCGGCTCACGGCCCGGGCGTGCAGGGCGTGGAACTCGGGGATCAGCCGTCCGGTGGTGTCGCACTCGACCGTGACGCCTTCTCGCTCGGCATGGCGAGCGCCCCTGCGGGACGATTTCTGGAAGAGATTCGACCACACGTGGTCGAATCCACCCTCGAGGTCGATGAGATGGGCGACGCGCTCCGTGGCCCGGGCCTGCACGGGCGCGGCGGTTGCCCACGATGCCGCGGCGAGCGGGTTTGGCCAGAGACGCTGCGTCAGGACCCGGCGCCCGGCGAGCTCGCCGAAGACGGTCGCCACTTCGGCCGTGGTGGCCCCGCCCGGCGCGAGCAGGCCACCGACGCCCCAGCCTGGCGGGTTCGAGGCCTCGACCGACAGCGCGCCGGCCGAGGGCCGCCGGCGCAGCATCGGGAGCACCAGGAATCGTCCGTCGACGGTCTCGTACAGCCGGCTGGCGTCCTCGAAGGGTCCGGCGGCGCAGGCGGCGTCCGTCCACGCCGGCGACTGGGATTCCAGGGCGAGAGGGTCGGAGCGCGCCACGACTTCCCAGGCGTCTCGGGGGGCCGGGCTGATGGCCGGACTGATGACCGTCGTGGGGGTATCGAGCTGCTGGGTGGGCATGAGGTGCCCGCGAAAATGCATCATGATCGGTTCCCCCCGTCCGCCGCCCGGAACGGCAAAGTCCGTGGCACAAATATGAACATCATGGTTCGGCCCGTTTGTCTAGGTACTTTTATCGTCCACTAGCTAGGAAAAATAAGGAGGTTAAAAATCTTTAACTCTCCCGGGAGTGGACGGCAGCGCCGAACCGGCCCTCACCGCGCCGGCGCACCCTCCCAAGGGCGCCGTAAAGAAACCGGATAGGAAACGTGATGCGTCCGATACTGGAGGAGCTGTACGAGCGGATCCGCGCCGGTGGCCCCCTGCCCTATGACGCCTTCATGCGCCTTGTCCTGTATGACCCCAACGGTGGCTACTACGCGACGCGCGTCCCCGGTGCAGGCGGCGACTACGGCACATCGCCGTCGTTGACGCCCTGGTTCGGCAGGCTGGTGGCTCGGGAGCTGATCGCCATGTGGGACGCGGTGGGGAGGCCGGATCCCTTCACGGTCGTCGAGGCGGGGGCGGGACGAGCCGACCTCGCCGCCGCCGTCCTCGAGTCCGCCGGATACTTCGGAGGTGCCCTGCGATGGCGCTTCGTCGAGCGGTTCGGAGAGATCGCTGACGTGCAGCGCCGGCGGCTGGGGTCGCTGGCCGCCTCGGCCGAATGGTCCGAGCAACTTCGGCCCGGACCGCACGCCCCGGCGGGATGCGGGTGTGTGCTCGCCCACGAGGTGCTGGACAACTTCCCGGTGCACGTCCTCGAGGTTGCCCCGTCGGGGGATGTCGGCGAGGTGTACGTCGCCGAAGAGCGCGACCGGCTCGTCGAGCAGCTCGGGCCACTCTCTGACCCGGCCCTCCGCAGCGCTGCCGAGGCAGCGGCAGCGTTGCCGCCCGGCCACCGCCTGGAGGTCAACCTCGACCTCGACGGCTGGATCGGGGAGGCGGCTGCTGCGGTCGCGCGGGGGTATCTCCTGATCGTGGACTATGGTGACGTCGAGCCCGACCTCTGGCTGCGCAACCCTGGCGGCACGATGGTCACCTACGGACCAGACGGCTTCCGGGTGGAGCCGCTCGCCGATCCCGGCCTGCGCGACGTCACGGCCGAGGTCAACTTCTCCGCCGTCGACCGGGTCGCCCGGCAGCATGGGTTCGAGCCCCAGCTCTACTGCTCCCAGCGA
>DASXNO010000075.1:0-7648 GCA_036495025.1 Actinomycetota bacterium
CGACGGTCGGCGCCAGCGGGGCGATTGCCGGAGTTCTGGGCGCCTACCTGGTGCTGTTCCCAAGGGCTCGCGTCCTCACGCTCGCCTTCTTCATCATCGTGCCGCTCCCTGCGGTGTTCGTGCTGGGTCTCTGGTTCCTGCTGCAGGTCTTCACCGGCCCGTCTCAGCAGATCGGGGGCGGCGGCGTCGCCTGGGCGGCGCACGTCGCCGGTTTCATCGCCGGCGCGATCCTCGTGCTGGCGTTCGGGGGCAGGGGCCGGGCGCGGGAGCGGCAGGGCGAGGTCCCGCCGCCACCGCCGGTCACGCCGCTCCCGCCGGGTTGGGGGCCGCCCGGCCCGTGACGGCAGGCCGGGGCCGGTTCGTGAGAATCCGGTCCCTCATGTCGAAGTCGGCCGGATGGGGGGTCGCGGGTACGCTCGCCAGCCTTGGCGTCGCGACGGCCCGTGCCGGGCACCCGGCCCGGACGCTCGCCGCGTTCGCCGTGGTCGGCCTCGCCGAGGGATCGTGGATCGGCCTGATCGGCGTCGGGGCCCGTCTTCGCGACCTCCGTGCGGCGTCGCCCGGCCCGCCCGATGCCCACTACGTGCGGGCGTCGTGGTTCGGCTCCCCCGTCGTCCCCCTCGTGCTGGTCGCCACGGCACTTGCCGCGGTTGCGGCCCTGCGGCACCAGGCCCTGCTGGCCGGCGCCTGCGCCGGGGTGAGCGGCGGGTTCGCGCTCACCTTCGGGCTGCTCGCCCGGCTCTACGACGTGGCCGAGCACCGGAGCCGCCGGCGCTACTGGGCCCCCGGCCGGGGCCTCGGGGGGCCGGTCTCCTTCACGCCGGTCGGGCGCCGGCCGGGTGGATCGGGGTCGTGACGGCCGACGTCGGTCCGTCCCGCGGTCCCGTCAGCGGCGGTCAGTCCCAGCGGCGGTCAGTCCCGGGGTGCCGTCAGGTCCGCCAGGGTCGCCAGGACGTAATCGGGTGGCGGGTCGAGCGGGTCGCCCGGCCTGGTGACGCCGGTCATGACGAGGGCAGCGTCCCAGCCGATCCGCCGTGCGCCCGCGACGTCCGAGTCGCACCGATCCCCCACCATCAGCACGCCGGTGGTGCCCAGCCGGTCGGCGGCGGCCTGCATCATGGGAAGCTCGGGCTTGCCCAGGGCGATGGCCGTCCGGTTGCTCGCCGCTTCGACCGCAGCGAGGATCGAACCCGTCCCGGGCTCGAACCCGCCCGGGATCGGCATGACGTTGTCCCGGTTGGAGGCGGCGAAGACGGCCCCGTCCCGGACCGCGTCGGAGGCGGCGGCCAGGCGCTCGTAGGTCAGGTCGATATCGCGCGCAACGAGCACAACCCCCACCTTCGTGCCCCGCTCCACCGGCACGACCTCGAGGAGGTCGGCGACGCCCTCGACGACCGTCTTCACCCCGAGGACGAACGCCCGCTGCCCGACGAGGCCCTCCCGCTGGATCCAGGACCGGGCGGCGGTGGCGGAGGTGAGGATCTCGTCCTCGGTGATCTTGATGCCACCCTCCGCGAGGGTGGACACGATCCAGGGCGGACGGTACGAGGCGTTGTTGGTCAGGAAGAGAAGCGGCTTGCCCGCGTCCCGCACCGCCTGGATGGCCCCGGGGGCCTCAGGAATGATGTGATGGGCAAGCCAGATGACGCCGTCGAGGTCGAAGGCGAAGGCGTCGTACCGCTCGAGCAGCGACGGACCCACTCCGGCCCGCTACCCGGCCAGGCGCGCGAGCGCGTGCTGGTAATCCTCCGAGTCCGGTCGCATCGCCACCGCGATCTTCAGGTGGCCGAGCGCCCGCTTGCGGTTGCCTGCCGCGGCATGGCAGAGGCCGAGGCCGAAGTGCGCGTAGTCGTTGGAGGGGTCCAGCTCGACCACCCGTGCGAACTCCTCGCCGGCCCGGGCCTTCTGCCCGCTCAGGTACAGGGCCCGGGCGAGCTCCTCGCGGATCGATGTCTTCTCCGGCTCCAGCAGGCTCGCCCGCTCCAGAACCGTTGCAGCCTGATGATGGTGGCCCCTGCCGAGGAGGTCACGACCGCGGAGCAGCATGGCGTAAACGTCCTGTTGGTCCATCGTCGACCTCCGCTCGTGGTATATAGCCGGGCGTGGCAGTTCTCGAACCCTTCCGGGCACGTTTGTATGCCCCCAGCATAGACCCTGCCCTCGTCACGACTCCTCCCTACGACGTGATCTCGGGGGCGGAGCGCCAGCGTCTCGAGGGCCTCCATCCGTACAACATCATCTCGGTCATCCTGGGCGCGGAGCTCCCCGGCGACGAGCCCGGCAGGGACAAATATGCTCGGTCGGCTGCCCGTTTGCGGGACTGGATCGCCCAGGGGATCCTCGTGGCGGAGGACCGGCCACACCTCTACGCCTACCGGATGGACTACACGATCGGCGGGGTCGCCGGGTCGTCGGGCGGCGTGATCGGGGCGCTGGACCTCGAGCCCGGAGCGCCGAGCGGCATCCGTCCCCACGAGCACACGATGCCCAAGCCGCGCAGCGACCGCCTGGACCTCATGCGGACGACCGAGGCGAACCTCGAGCCCATCTGGCTCGTCGGGGGGCCGGGGGTGGTCGGGCCGGCGGTGGTGGCGGCGGCGCAGCTCGGGCCGCTGATCGATTTCGTCGACCCCGCAGGGGTCCGCCACCGCCTGTGGCGGCTGGACGACGACTCGGCCGGGGCGGTGGCCGGGGGCCTCAACTCCCCGCTCGTCATTGCCGACGGCCACCATCGCTACGCAGCCGCGGTCTCCTACCGGGACGAGATGCGTGCGTCGCACGGCCCGGGGCCCTGGGACCGGACGATGGCCCTCGTCTCGGACCCCGCCGAGGCACCCCCTGCACTGCTGGCGATCCACCGCCTGACGGACCTCTCGGTCTCCGACTTCTCCCACGGGGCGGCCCTCGCGCCGTATGCCGGGGACCTCGCCTCGCTCGTGCGGCATCTCGAGACCGTGGGGCCGGGCACGGTGGGGGTCGTGGACTCGACGGGTCGGTGGACGATGCCGACGCGGGGAGCGCTCGACACCGCCTGGCTCGCCGGCGTCCTGGAAGCCGCCGGGGCGTCGGTGACCTATGAGCACGACATCGAGGAGGTCGCGGCGGCCGTGGCGGCGGGGACGGTGGCGTTCCTGCTGGCGCCGATCCCCATCAAGGAGGTCGTCGACGCGGCGCTGGCGGGCCGGGTCATGCCGCCGAAGAGCACCCTGTTCTGGCCGAAGCCACGGACGGGCCTGCTGCTGCGGGACCACCGCCTCGGGTAGCGGGCCTTCTGTCGCTGCGCGGCCACGAGGATAGTCCGTGATCGCGCACATACACGCGATACGGGACTAACCTCCAAGGCTCCCCTCAGCAGAGAAAGAAGCTTGGCTGCAACCCTAAGTGAACTCCTCCGCAGCGGACGAGCCGACGATGAGGTCTTCGGCGAGCAGGGCAAGGCCCCAGTCGTCGGGCGGAGCCTTCGGCTGGGCGCGCGTCGCGGGGGCACGCTCGAGGAGGTCGACGAGTGGCTCGATCTCGCCGCCCAGCTCCCAGGATCCGTCGAGGTCCTCCCGGTCGTCCGCTGCTGCGACGACCGCCGCCCAGTCGTCGACGTCGAGGACGGAGAGGCAGACCCCCTTCGGGAGCTCGATGCCGTGGTGCCGAGCGGCGCTGAGGAGCGCAGGGAGTGGGCGCTCGTCGCCCCACAGGTAGCCCATCTGCAGCCGGCACAGGGGATGGACCCCGGAATCGAAGGCCTTCCCCACCTCGGCGAACGTCGCCGTGACCGGGTGGAGGCCGGGCAGCACCGGGATCGGCAGGATGGTCTGCGCGATGCCGGCGCCGGCGGCCGCCTCCGCCGAGGCCAGTCCCATGTCCCGGAGCTGGCCGAGGTCCTCGGGGGTGTGGACGTCGAAGGGGTCGGCCAGCAACGGCAGGAAGGTATGGACGTTCGTGAGCGCGGCTTCGAGGTTGTAGGCGTCGTCGAGGGCGCCAACGGCGATCTTGCAGCCGAGGTGCCGGAGCTCGTGGTCGTCGGTGTCGAGGTAGCAGCGGACCTCCCCGCCTTCGGAGCGCAGCAGGCGGGCCAGGGGCCGGACCAGGTCGAGGTCGGCGGAGCGGGCGGCGATGAGGACGGGCACCGGCCTAGACCAGGACGCTCAGCACGTGGGGGGCCGGGCGGACATGGACCTTGCTGGCGGGCTCCAGCGTTTCACCGTCGACGTGATAGGCCACCACCTCGTCGCCGCTGACGACGAACTCGTCGAGGTCCCCAAGCGAGACCGCGCCCGGACCGAACCTTCCCGTGAGGGCACCGAAGGCGTAGCGCGGCAGGTGGACGGGGCTCAGCCGCCGCACCATGAAGAGGCCGAGCCCGCCGTCGGGCGGCCCGTTCGGGGAAAGGCGAAGCGGCCGGCCGGCCAGATAGGCGTAGGCGTCCCCGACGAGGCCCACCGCCAGCACGACCTCTTCGGTGCCGAACTCCCCTTCGCAGGTGAGGAACGGCTTCTTGAGGGCGTACGAGGCGGCGAAGGTGGCGAGAGCCGCCGCATAGAAGTACGGCTCGCCGTAGCGCCGCTTGGCCGATCGGTGGGACTCGACCCGAGCGGCGGCCTCTGCGTCGAACCCGCAGCCGCAGGCGAAGGTGAAGTAGCGGTCGTTGGCGAGGCCAAGGCTCATCCTGCGAGGCTCGGTGTCGCCGGCGATCCTCAGGATGTGGTCGGCGGCCTCGGTGGGATTGGTCGGGACCCCCAGGTTGCGAGCGAAGACGTTCATCGTGCCGCCGGGGATGATCGCCAGGGTGGCGTCGCTGCCGGCCATGCCGTTGACGACCTCGTTGACGAGGCCGTCGCCCCCGAAGGCGATCAGCAACTCGGCCCCCCTCTTGACCGCACGCCGGGCGACGTCGACGCCGGCGTCCCGGGCATGGGTCTCGGTGACGCCGAGCTTGAAGCGGGCCTCGAGGGCGGTGGCCATCAGGTGCTGGAGCGACGGGGTCACTCCGCGCGCCTCCGGATTCATGATGAGGTGGGCCCGGAGCATCTCCAGGTCAGGCTAGCAGTTGGCCCGGGGGGACGGGGCTTCAGCGTCGCCTCGGTATCATCGGCGTACGTGAGCCAAACCTCGGGCGTCGTCACCATCGACTCCGTCATGCACGGAATCCAGGGCGTCACGGCCGTCTACTACCTGCCGGGGCCACGCCCGGCGATCATCGAGGCGGCCCCAGCGACCTCGCTGACGCACGTACTCGCCGGTCTGTCGGCGGCGGGGGTCACCGACCTGGACTGGATCGTGCTGACCCACATCCACCTCGATCACGCCGGCGCCGCAGGGCACCTGGCGCAGCGCTTCCCCCGTGCCCGGGTGGTCGTCCGGGAGGAAGGGGCGCCGCACCTCGTCGATCCCTCCCGGCTGTGGGCGTCGGCCGCCCGGCTGTACCCGGACATGGAGGGGCTGTGGGGCACGATGCTGCCCGTGCCCCCGGAGCGCATCGACGCTGTCTCCTCCGACGGTGTCGTCGCCGACCTGGGCGAGGGCCGGGCACTCGAGGCCGTCTACACACCCGGCCACGCCCGCCATCACATGGCCCTGTTCGAGCCCGGCTCGGGGGACCTGTTCACCGGCGACGCCGCCGGGGTGTTCCTGGACGAGGTCGGGGCGGTGCACCCCGCGACGCCGCCCCCGGAGTTCGACCTCGAGGCGAGCCTGGAGTCCCTGCAGCGCATGAAGTCCCTGGGGGCCAGGCGGGCGTTCCCCACGCATTTCGGGTTGTCCGCCCTCGACCCGGACCGGCTGTTCGACGAGGCGGTTTCCTCATTGCGCCGGGCGGTCGCGCTGGCTTCAGAGGTAGTTGCCGGCGGCGGAGAGGCGGCGGAGATCGCGGCGAGGCTGCGGGAGGAGTCGCTGGCCGCCATCCCCCGGCTGGCGCAGGATCCGGCGCTGGCCCGCCGGCTTGGCGAGACGACGTCGTACGAACTCAACGCGGCGGGCATCGCCCGCTACCTGGCCAAGCGGAAGGCCAGCTAGCGCTTTTTCAAGCCCTTTTGCCCCGGGCCTGGCGCTCCGGCTCCGGCTCCGTCGGACGCGAATCGAGGCCGGCATCTCTGCCAGCCTCGATGGTTCCAAAAGGTGCCCGGCGGCGACCTACTCTCCCACTCCGTCTCCAGAGCAGTACCATCGGCGGTAGAGGGCTTAACTTCCGGGTTCGGAATGGAGCCGGGTGTTTCCCCTCTCCTATGGCCACCGGAACATATTGAGTTTTCAAGTCCGCGGCCGGATGGCGGCCGCGTGGACCTTGAGTACTCCATAGCGAGCGCGAGCTGTCGATCAAGCCCTCGGACGATTAGTACGGGTCGGCTGAACGCATTGCTGCGCTTACACCTCCCGCCTATCGACCCAGTCGTCTGCTGGGGTCCTTACCGGGTGTTACCCGTGGGAGCCCTCATCTTGGAGTGGGCTTCGCACTTAGATGCTTTCAGCGCTTATCCCTTCCGAACGTGGCCAATGAGCAGTGCCCTTGGCAGGACAACTCACACACCAGAGGTTCGTCCGTCCCGGTCCTCTCGTACTAGGGACAGCTCTCCTCAAGGCTCCTGCGCGCATGGAGGATAGGGACCGAACTGTCTCGCGCATGCCAATCCCGCATTACTGCGGGCACAGACTATACCTCCACCCTATTTCTAGGGGCCGGCGTGTTATGAGATCCATAGTTTGCCTTGCGGCGAAGATCCCATCTCTTCGGAGAGCTCCGAAGAAGTCGTTACGGGGGCCAGCAAACCCTTGCTACGCAAATGTTGCTCAACATCTGCGGCGAATATTCGCTTCGATTTCGAATAGTTTAGGGTCGAAAAGGCATCAATTTGCTGGCCTTCCCTCGGTATTGCCCAACCACTTTACAGTTCGGTACTGACAAAAGTGGGGGGTTTCACCGATATGAGCCGGAGGACATCCAGGGATTACTCCCTGGAGACGCAGCGATCTACGTTCTAAACCCAGCTCGCGTACCGCTTTAATAGGCGAACAGCCTAACCCTTGGGACCTGCTCCAGCCCCAGGATGCGACGAGCCGACATCGAGGTGCCAAACCGGTCCGTCGATATGGACTCTTGGGACCGATCAGCCTGTTATCCCCGGGGTACCTTTTATCCGTTGAGCGACGGCCCATCCACATGGGACCGCCGGATCACTAGGCCCTGCTTTCGCATCTGCTCGACTTGTAGGTCTCGCAGTTAAGCTCCCTTGTGCCCTTGCACTCGACAGCTGATTGCCGACCAGCTTGAGGGAACCTTTGGGCGCCTCCGTTACAGTTTGGGAGGCGACCGCCCCAGTCAAACTACCCACCTGGCACTGTCCCTCACCCGGATCACGGGTGTGGGTTAGGGACCCAACACACGCAGAGCGGTATTTCAAGGTTGGCTCCACCGGAACCGGAGTCCCGGCTTCACAGCCTCCCGCCTATCCTACGCAACGCATGTCAAGTCCCAATACCAAGATGTAGTAAAGGTCCACGGGGTCTTTCCGTCCTTCCACGCGTAACGAGCATCTTTACTCGTAGTGCAATTTCGCCGAGTCCCCAGTTGAGACAGTGCCCAAGTCGTTACGCCATTCGTGCAGGTCGGAACTTCGTCTCAGTCCCCTGTTTCCAGGGGGACAGACTATGCCTTCATCTC
>DASXNO010000076.1:0-5591 GCA_036495025.1 Actinomycetota bacterium
CCTGGCCGGAGACCCCGTATCCCGGACGGGAAGCTAGGAACGGGAATTCTGTGGAATTCATGCTTCTGTTCATCACTTACGTCCGAAATGCCTCAAAGCGTCCGTCGAACAGGGAGCTCCTTGGAGGCCAGAGTGAATCAAAAGTTGCGGATTTCGCATCTTTTGATGCAAACATCGGCGGGGTCCCCAGCCCGTAGCTCCTTGCCGGTATTTTTTGCGCCGGTCTGATGGGCGCGAAGATCTCCTCAGGTTCGGGAGGCCGCCGCTGCGCTCCCGGAGGCTCTCCGCTACTCCAGGGAGAACCCGGCCCGCTCGGCGGCCGTCTCGAGGGCGTGGCGGCAGAGGACCTTGACCATCTCCCGCTTGTAGACCGCCGACCCCCTGGTGTCGCTCACGGGGTGCGTCTCCTCGGAGGCGATGCCGGAGCCACGGCGGAGCATGTCGCGGTCGAGGCTGCGCCCGACGAGGTACTCCTCGGCCTTCGACGCCCGCACATACGAGAGGGCGACGCCGGCCATGCCGATCCCGCATTCGCTGACCTTGCCGTCCGCGTCCATCGTGATCTGGACCCCGACCCCGACGGTGGCGAAATCCCCGATCTTGCGGTGCAGCTTCATGTAGGCGCCACCCCCGTCCCCGAGCCCCGACATCTCGATCCCCGTCAGGACCTCGGCGGGTCCGAGCGCGGTGCAGAAGCTGCCGACGAAGAACTGGTCTGCGGGGATGCTCCGCTCACCGCCGGGGCCCACGGCGGTGAACGTGGCGCGGGCGGCGATGAGGGCCGGACCCCAGTCTCCGGACGGATGGGCGTAGGCGGCGGAGCCCCCGATGGTGGCGAGGTTCCGGACGAGCGGGTCGGCGATCACCCGCGCCACGTCGGCGAGCAGCGGGTAGTCGTGGCGGATCGTGGGTGAGGTCTCCAGGGCGGCGTCGGTCGTCGTCGCCCCGATCCGGAGGCGGCCGCCGAACTCGTCGATGCCCGAGAGGCCGAGGTTGCGCAGGTCGACCAGGTGGCTGGGCGACTCGTAGCGGAACCGCATGAGACGTACGAGGCTCTGGCCCCCGGCGAGCGCCCGGGCGTCCCGGCCCCCGCGCTCGAGCTGGCCGACTGCCTCCTGGACCGAGCCTGGCAGATGATAGGCGAAGCGCCCGGGGTACACGACCTAGCTTACGCCCGCCAGGCGGGTGCCGGCCCGGGCGCTTCCCAGCCACGACCGCCCGTGGGCCTGGCCGACAAGGATGTGGGTGTGGGCCTCGACGAGACCGGCAAGGTCGGGATCGTGCTCGACGAGGTCCGGGTCGCCCGCCAGCGGCAGGAGGCAGAAGATCACCCGGCCGGCATCCTCCGCTGCCCGGGCGACGCTCCCTTCGGTGGCGAGGGTCTCGGTGCCGAGGCGGCCCACCCAGCGGATGAGCCACTCCGACGGCGAGGCGGGGGGTGACTGCGCGATGGCGACCTCACGCCGGGCGAGCGCCCGGGCGCCTGCCCGCAGCATTGCTTGAGCGAACAGCTTGCCGACCGGCGGCGCCGGCGGCTCGGGGGTGGCCGTCCCCTTGCCCATCTCGAGCAGGACGCTGCGGAAGGCCCGTGCCTCCTTCACGCCGCCCGGCACCAGGACCAGGACGTGGTCGGAGGCATGAAGGCGGGCGAGCTGAGGCTCCAGATCCGCCGTCCAGAACCGGGCAGGGCGTCCCGCGAGCAGATCCTCGGCGACCGAGGCCGGCACTCTCCAGTCGCGGCCCGGCTTGATGCCTGGGATCCGACCCTGACGGCACCATCGGGTCACGGTGTCGGAGCTGACTCCCAGGCGTTCCGCCACCTCGGAAACTCCGACAAACAGTTCCTGCATGGCCGATTTTTCCTATAAGACTGGGTCTAAATGATACGGCGTCCCACCAAGACGGTCCACTGAAGGACAAAAGGCACAGGACGCACGTACGCCATTCTAAGCTGTTCTTGGAAGTTCTTGGGAAGCTCCGGGGGGGAGGTCTTGGGAAGCTCCTGGGGGGCCACCAGGCCGCTCGGGGGATCGCCGGAGGCGTATCCTGTCTGCTGCGGGGGAAACCACGGGCCATGCACATCTCGCTGGGGGTCAACGGCCAGCCGGTCGAAGCCGACGTTGAGCCTCGCCTGCTCCTCGTCCACTACCTGCGCGACCTCCTGCGTCTCACCGGCACGCAGATCGGTTGCGACACGACGACCTGCGGTGCCTGCACGATCCTCATGGACGGCATGGCGGTGAAGTCCTGCGGGCTCTTTGCCGTCCAGGCCGCCGGCCGCGAGATCACGACCGTGGAGGGCCTCGCGCCGCACGGGCATCTCAACCCGGTCCAGGAGGGCTTCAAGGAGTGCTTCGCCCTCCAGTGCGGGTACTGCACGCCGGGGATGGTGCTTGCGTCGATCGCTCTGCTGACCTCCAACCCCGACCCGACCGAGGAGGAGATCCGGTGGGCCCTCTCGGGGAACATCTGCCGGTGCACCGGGTACACGAACATCGTGAAGGCGGTGCAGTGGGCCGCCGACAAGATGCGGGCGACGGCGGCTGCCCCGACGGGGATGGGGGCCATCCTCGCCGCCAACGCCGCGCCGAGCGCCTCGCTGGGTTCCTCGCAGGCTGCATCGCACGGAGGCCACGATGGCGCCTGAGGCGGCTCGCAAGCCCGGCATCGGCTACAGCCTGCCCCGCCGTGAGGACGACCGGTTCATCCGGGGGCAGGGGACCTTCGTCGCCGACGTCTCGGCCCCGCACATGGCCCACATGGCGGTGCTGCGAAGCCCCCTCGCCCGGGCCCGGATCCGCTCGATCAACGCCACGAGGGCCTTCACGCTCCCGGGCGTCCTTGTGGTCATCACGGGCGAGTTGCTCGCCCGGCGCAACCTCGCCTGGATGCCGACGCTGTCGGGCGACGTCCAGGCGGTGCTGGCCGTCGACGAGGTCCGCTTCCAGGGCCAGGAGGTGGCCTGCGTCGTCGCCGAGGACCCCTATACCGCGCACGACGCCCTGCAGCTCATCGAGGTCGACTACGAGCCCCTCCCCGCGCTGGTCGACCCCACCGAGGCCCTCAGCCCGGATGCTCCCCTCGTACGGGCCGACAAATCCGACAACCGTTGCTACGAGTGGCAGGCAGGGGAGCCGGAAGCAACCGACCGAGCCTTCGCGGCGGCCGCGCATGTGACCACCCTGGACACCTACTACCCACGCTGCCACCCGGCCCCGCTGGAGTGCTGCGCCTGCCTCGCCGACGTCGACCCGGAGGAGGGCCGGGCGCGCATCTTCCTCACCTCCCAGGCTCCGCATGCCCACCGCACGGTCCTCGCCCAGCTCATGAGCCTGCCCGAGCACCAGGTGCAGATCATCTCGCCCGACATCGGCGGGGCCTTCGGCAACAAGGTGCCCCTGTATCCGGGCTACGTCCTCACGGTCGCCGCGTCGTTCCTGCTGCGCCGCCCCGTGCGGTGGATCGAGGACCGCACCGGCAACCTCCTGTCCACCGGGTTCGCCCGGGACTTCCGGATGCACGGCGAGCTCGCGCTCGACGCCGACGGACGGATCCTCGGCCTGCGCGTCCGCCTGCTCTCGGACCACGGCGCCTTCTACGCCGACGCCCAGCCGAGCAAGTTCCGGGCAGGGCTCTTCCACATCGTGACCGGTTCCTACGACATCCCCACCGCTCACATCTCGGCCACCGGCGTCTACACGAACAAGGCGCCCGGGGGCGTCGCCTACCGGTGCTCGTTCCGTGTGACCGAAGCCTCCTACCTGATCGAGCGGCTGGTGACGACGGCAGCCTTTGAGCTCGACGTGGACCCCGCAGAGCTGCGCCGCCGCAACTTCATCCTCCCGGAGCAGTTCCCCTACCGTTCCGCCACCGGCTTCTCCTACGACTCCGGCGACTACCGCGCCGCCCTCGACCTCGCGCTGGAGAAGGCCGGCTACGAGGAGCTGCGCAAGGAGCAGGAGGAGGGCCGCCGCCGGGGCAGGCTCGTCGGCATCGGGATGTCGAGCTTCACCGAGGTCGCCGGGGCCGGGCCGAGCAAGGACTACGACCTGATGGGCATCAAGATGTTCGACTCGGCGGAGCTCGCCATCATCCCCACCGGGAAGGCCATCCTCAAGCTCGGGGTCCAGAGCCAGGGGCAGGGCCACGAGACGACCTTCGCCCAGATCGTGGGCCACGAACTCGGGATCTCACCCGCCGATGTCCTCGTGCAGCACGGCGACACCGACAACAGCCCGTACGGCCTCGGCACGTTCGGGTCCCGGAGCACCCCCACCGGGGGCGCAGCCACGGCGGTCGTCTGCCGGCAGCTCCTCAACAAGGCGAAGAAGATCGCGGCCTACCTCATGGAGGTGGACGACGACGACATCGCCTGGGAGCCCGGCCGCTTCTACCTCAAGAGTGCCCAGGACCAGGAGGTCACCATCCAGCAGGTGGCGGCCGCCGCCTACACCAACCCCCCGGACGGCATGGAGCCCGGACTCGACGCCGTCTCCTACTACGACCCGCCGCAGCTCACCTTCCCCTTCGGTTCCTACGTCGTTGCGGTCGAGATCAACCCCGAGACGGGGGAATGGAAGGTGCTCAAGTTCGTCGCTGTCGACGACTGCGGGGTACGGATCAACCCCATGATCGTCGACGGCCAGATCATGGGTGGCCTGACCGAGGGGTATGCGATCGCCGCCATGCAGCGCATCGACTTCGACGCCCAGGGGGCATCGTCGGGCTCCAACTTCGAGGACTATCTCGTACCCACCGCCTGGGAGACGCCCCGCTTCGAGCTCCACGAGATGGTCACGCCGTGCCCCCATCATCCGCTCGGGGCCAAGGGCGTCGGGGAGTCCCCGACGGTGGGGTCGCCGGCGGCCTTCGTCAACGCGGTGGTCGATGCCCTCTCCCACCTGGGCGTGAGCAACATCGACATGCCGCTGACGTCCGACAAGGTCTGGGAGGCCATCGAGGAGTCCCGCCCGAAGAAGGCTGCGGGCTGACCCGTTTCTGCTCCCGCCCTGGGGCCCGCTCAGGGACCCGCCCTGGGGCCGGGATCGCGCTGTCCCTCGTCCTGCTGGTCGCAGCGTGCGGGGCTCCGAGGCAGGCCACGATCCGCGGAACCCTCGTGACGGTGGCTACCTTTGCCGGCGACCCCGACCAGCCAACGGCCGGGACCGTCGAAGCCCACGCCGGCAGGGCCGACGGCCCCGTGGCGGCCAAGGCCCAGGCCGGGTCCGACGGCGTCTTCACGATCCAGGTGCCGGCCGGCACCTACTTCCTGAGCGCCAACGTCAACCGGGTCCTTTGCCTGTCCGACACCTCGGTCACCGTCACCGCCGAGGCGGGCGCCAGGCTCGACGTGGTCTGCACCTCGGCCTGAGGGCCCAACCAATCTCGCCCTCTGGACAACCTTTGAGTAAATACTGTTGTTCTACGACAGAATATACTCAAAGACTTACAAGAGCGCTCTGCCTTAAGGACTGGCGGTGCTGGTCACCGTCGAGGTGGGCGTCGGCGTGACGTGGTAGCTCTTGAAGCTCTGTGCCATCTGCTGGAAGACCGGCGACAGGTTCGCCAGCGACGTCGAGTCCGTCGGCGGC
>DASXNO010000077.1:0-15963 GCA_036495025.1 Actinomycetota bacterium
GCTGGTACTGTTCCGGCGGACCGCCTCCCGTGACAACCAAGGGTGTTCCCCAATCGGCCGGCGACCGTTGGCCGGACCTGGGCGGACTGGCGCAGGCCTCTTGTTCGGGAAGGGCGGCCGGTGATGAGGCCACCAACCGCAATGGCCTCCCACGGGCGGCACCTCTCAGTCCCCCAGCTCTTGTCGCACGAGCTGAATGCCCCGGAAAGCATGTCAAGGGAGGTTGCTGAAGGCCAGCAGAGACTTGGTTGCCGGCCGGAGGTGTCACTGGTTCTGATGTCGGCGGAACAGATGTGGTGAGCAGACGCAATATTCCAGACCGACCTCGACTGGGAGCCAAAATATGATGCCTTTGCCCAACAGCCACCTCATCGGGTTCTGCGACGAGGCGGGTTCTCACGAGCCGGACGGCAACAGGCGTCCACCTGCGACGCTCGTTGCTATGGGCGATCGTGTCGACGAAGCCGTCGAGCCGCGGGCGCAACGAAGCCGCCCACCCAACCGGTGCCGACCGTTGTTGCGGGATTCGAACTATCCGATAGCTATGCCGCGCACTAGGGCCGCTTCAGTCCCGTCGACGCGGATGGAGCCACGAGCTCAGACCCCACCGTCTTGTCGTGCCAAGACCAGCTCACCCGCTGGGATTCCATGCCTACCGGTGACCGGCGGTCATGCTTACTATGACTTCATGCATCGAATGAGCGTGGAGGAATCCCCAGCTCAGGGACCGCGGGAGACACAGGAGACGGAGGCTCGCCTCGTCGCAGCACTGCGCCGGGGCGATGAGAGCACCTTCCGGGCTCTGGTCACCGAGCACCACCAGGCACTGCGGCGGCTGGCCCGCCTGTACGTGCCGCAGTCGATCGT
Organism: Actinomycetota bacterium; assembly: GCA_036495025.1. GTDB lineage: Bacteria > Actinomycetota > CADDZG01 > JAHWKV01 > JAOPZY01 > JAOPZY01. Next base: position 868 of record DASXNO010000077.1, read on the forward strand.
GGAGGACGTGGTGCAGGAGACGTGGGCCGCAGTCGTCCGGGGCCTCCCTGCCTTTGAGGGCAGGGCGTCGCTCAAGACCTGGATCTACCGGATCCTGCTCAACCAGGCCCGCAAGCACGGTCAACGTGAGCGACGGACCATCCCGTTCGCCGCGGCCAGTTCGGACGGCGCCTGGCCGGGGGTCGTCGACCCCGCACGACTCGTCAACCCCCAGCTCGGGCCCAACTACTGGCCCGCGCCGCCCCCCTCCTGGCGTGGCGACCCAGAGGACCGGCTCGTAGCAGCCGAGATGCGGCAGGTCGTCGCGGACGGCCTCGTGAGGCTCAGCGACGCCCAGCGTGAGGTCGTCACGCTGCGCGACGTCGAAGGTTGGAGCTCGGAGGAGGTTTGCGACGCGCTGGGCATCTCCTCCGTCAACCAGCGGGCCCTGCTGCACCGGGGTCGTACGGCCCTCCGCCAGGCACTCGAGGAGTACTTCGATGGAGCGTGACCTGGACTCCGTCCGACGGCAGCTGCGCATCACCTGCGCCGACGCGCTCAACCTCCTGACCGACTTCCTCGAGGAGGCGTTGTCGCCGGAAGACCGCGAGCGCCTCAGGGTGCACCTCGAGGGCTGTGAGGCCTGCGCCGCCTACCTCGATCAGCTCCGCACGACGGTGACCGTTGTCGGGACTATCAGGGGCGCAGAGGAGTACCCGGTCGACGAGGAGACCGTCGACCGTCTCGCCGACCTCTTCCGGTCCTACTGCGGTCGTGGGGGCGAGCCCACGGACGCTTGACCTCCGAGAGCGGGACATTGCGGCGTCAGGTTAGCCGGCCGCGGCTGACCAGTAGCGATCAGCTCTTCCAAGGGCGAGCATGGGGCGGCCCGCCTCAGTGGAGCGGCGCTGCTTCTGCGCTTGGCGCTGGGCGAGGGTGTCCCGGGAGGGAGCCTTGGAGGAGTTGCCGGGAGTGGCGCCCCGCCGCCGCCTTGAGCTCACCACCGGTGCCCGGGTCCTCGTCACGGGACGGCTGCAGAACCGCAGCTGGGAGACCGAGGACGGCCAGCGCCCTTCCGTCGTCGAGAAACATGCTATGCATGCTTCTTCGTACAACGAAGGATTTGGCCCATTTTCCGACCAAGGGAGCGGCTGAAAGCAGCCCTGGCCATCGCTGCCTGCCTCGTCACCGCTGCCCCGCTCATGCCACGCGACGCTCCGGCGCCGCTCGTGCGCCTGGCCCCCGCCTCATCGAGTCTCTTCCAGCAGGCCCTCGGCGCGCCCCCGGATACCGCTGCCTGCCGGATCCGCTTCGGCGTCGCTTGCTATCAGCCGGCCCAGCTCCGGAAGGCCTACAACCTGGACCCCCTCCTCACCGCCGGCCTCGACGGCACCGGGCGCACGATCGTCATCGTCGATGCATTCGGTTCTCCGACGATCAACGAGGACCTTCGCACCTTCGACCGGGCGTTCGGGCTTCCGGACCCACCGAGCCTCCAGGTCGTGCAGCCGGCCGGTCCGGTTCCTCCGTACCCCCAGGACCCCGCCGGGGTCTCGGACCGCATGGGGTGGGCCGGGGAGACGACGCTGGACGTGGAGTGGTCGCATGTCGTTGCCCCGGGGGCGAGCATCCTGCTGGTCGAGACGCCGGCACCGGAGACCGAGGGAATCCAGGGCTTCCCTGAGATCGTCCGGGCCGAGAACTACGTCGTCGACCACGACCTCGGCGACGTCATCAGCCAGAGCTTCGCCGCCACGGAGGAGACGTTTCCCGATCCGGCCACGATCCGCGGGCTGCGAAGCGCCTTCGTCAACGCGCGGCGCCACCAGATCACGGTCCTGGCCAGCTCGGGGGATCAGGGGGCGACCTCACCCCGCCTGGACGGGTGCTGCTACCCCTTCCGGGTGGTCGGGTGGCCGTCGTCGGACCCGCTCGTGACGTCGGTGGGCGGCACGCAGCTCCACCTGGACGCCGCCGGCAACCGGACCGCTCCCGACAACGTCTGGAACGACGGCGGGGGCGCCACAGGTGGCGGACCGTCCCACGTCTTCGAGCGTCCCTCCTTCCAGGACGGCGTGGCAAGCGTCGTCGGCGACGCCCGCGGGACCCCCGACCTCAGCATGAGCGCCGCGCTCGACGGCGCCGTCGACGTCTTCTCCAGCTTCTGTGACTCGAGCGCCGCCGACCCCTCCACGGGCAAGCCCCTCCGCTGCCCGGCGTGGCACCTCTCCGCTGGCACCAGCGAGGCGTCTCCCGAGCTCGCCGGCATCATCGCCATCGCCGACCAGGCGGCAGGCCGCCGCCTCGGCTGGCTCAATCCCGCCCTCTACCGGCTTGCCGGGCACGGGGGCCACAGCGGCATCGTCGACGTCGAGCAGGGATCCAACACGTTCCAGTTCTTCTGCACGGGGTCGTGCGGAACCCCGACAGCGACGGCCACGGTCGTCCCCGGCTTCCAGGCCACGAAAGGCTACGACATGGCCAGCGGGCTCGGGACGATCGACGCCGCCAGGTTCGTCAAGGCAATCGCCGGCCTGGGCGCCGGCTAGCACACGCTATGGATCTTCTTTGTACGCTGAGGAGTAATTATGACCACTATTCATACAAAGTAGATGGAGCCTCATCCTCCGCCGCTGCCCGCGCCCGGCCGAGGAGGGCCGTGGCCTGGAGGCGGCCCGCCTCCCGGTCGGAGCCAAACATCTCGCTCAACTCTTCGAGGCGACCCTCGGCCCGCAGGCTCTCGACGCGGGTCACCGTCCTGCCGTCGGCCAGGTGCTTGCCGACGTGCAGGTGCGTGTCGGCGTAGGCGGCGATCTGGGGAAGGTGCGTGACGGCAAGCACCTGGCCGTGGCGTGCCAGCTCCCAGAGCTTGCGGCCGACCACGTCGCCCACCCGGCCCCCGATGCCCGAGTCGATCTCGTCGAAGACCAGCGTGGGGTGGGGGTCGGCACCGGTCAGCGCCGCCTTGATCGCCAGCATCACCCGGGAGGTCTCGCCGCCGGATGCGATCCTGGCGAGCGGACGGGGCGGTTCGCCGGGGTTGAGTGACAGCAGGAACTCCACGGATTCCAGGTCGGTGGACCGTTCGCTGGACCGCTCATCGCCGAACCGGACGCCGAAGCTCCCCGACATGGCCAGCGTCGCGAGCTGCTCCTCGACGTGGCGTTCCAGGCTTTGTGCCGCCCGGCGCCGCCCGGCCGAGAGCTCGCCGCTCACACTGCCGAGCTCCCGGTGCAGCGACGCCTCGTCGGCCTCCAGGGCGGCGATGGCCTGCTCGCGGCCCGCAAGGCCGGCCAGCTCGGCCTCGGCCCCCTCGGCGAAGGCCAGGATCTCCTCGACGGTGCCGCCGTACTTGCGCTTCAGGGCGAAGATCACACCGAGGCGCTCCTCGACCTGAACGAGCCGCTCGGGGTCGTACTCGACGCTGTCCCGGTAGGAACGCAGCGCCGCGCCCAGCTCCTCGAGCTGCAGTCCTGTGGCCTCGGCCATCTCGGCGAGCGGCGCCACCGACGGCTCGATGTGCAGAAGCTGGGCAAGGCGCTGCGCTGCCGCCCCTACCAGGTCTCGGGCGGACGAGGCGTCCTCGGCGCCACCGGCGACCGCGGCGTACGCGTCCCCGGCGAGCTGGATGATCTGCTCGGCGTTCGCGTGGATCCGCTGGGCGTGGCGGAGCTCCTCCTCCTCGCCGGCCTGGAGGCGTGCCCGGCCGATCTCCTCGATCTGGTGCCGGAGCAGGTCCGCTCGCCGCGCCAGCTCGCGTTCGTCGCCCCGCAGGTCGCCCAGCTCCCGATCGAGGCGTCGCAGGCGTGCCCGCAGGGCGCCGGCCTGACGGCGGAGGTCGGTGAGGCCTGCCCAGCGGTCGAGCAGCTCGACGTGCTCGGGGACCCGCAGCAGGGAGAGGTGGGCGCTCTGACCGTGGATGTCGATGAGGCGCTCCCCCACCTCCTGCAGCATCCGCAGCGGGACCGCCCTGCCGTTGATGCGGCAGACGTTGCGCCCCGACGACGCCAGCTCGCGGGCAAGGATCAGGACGTCGTCGCCTGCGGCGGCAAGCCCTCCCTCCTCGAGGGAGCCAAGGTCGATTGCGGAGGCCTGAAAGATCCCCTCGACCCTCGCGCCGGGTGCGCCCGAGCGGATCATCCCGCTGTCGGCGCGGCCGCCCATCAGCAGCCCCACCGCGTCGATCACGATCGACTTGCCCGCCCCCGTCTCCCCGGTGAGGGCGTTGAGGCCGGGCCCGAAGGCGATGCGCGCGTGGTCGATCACCGCCAGGTTTGCAATGTCGAGCTCGATCAGCACAGCGGGAAGCGTAGCTCGTGGGGGACCCGACGTGGCGGCACGAACTCGGTCGAGCATGTCCTGGCCCTCAAATGGTAATATTGGGCCAAGCTGTGTGGAACAGCACCCGTCGCTTCTCAAGTCCGGGGCCAGACCACTCCTGGACCAAGGCGCAGCACCTTTGGGCTTCCTCGGTCGCGCGAGCCGTGCAACGGGGCTTGGCAACTGAGGAGTCAATGTTTGGGCGGTCGGCAGACAGAACCTCGTCCTTTTGGCGTATTGATGCCGGGTACATCCTGCTCAAATCTAGTACAAATTAGGGGCTTGAATGTGTCCGAACATGCTGTTACTTTTCATTTTGAAAGTGACGGATACGCCGGGATAGTCCCAGGCTCAATCGAGATCAAGGATGCCGCTCTGTTGAGCTGATTAGTAGGTACTTCTACCCCCTCTGACCCGGATGACAAGACCTGCCGGGCGCACGAACCAAATCCCCGCAGTTAGACGATGCCTCTGGCCGTCGCCGGACGCGCAGAGGACACGCAGAGGAGGACCTCTCGCATGACCAGGAGTTCGGCCCTCGATACCGGGCCGCAGTCCGTTGCTGCACGCCGCCGTCTGCGGATCCTCCACGTCTCGCAGCCGACCGACGGCGGCTGCGCGATCGCTGTCCGCCTCCTTGCCGAGGCGGGCACCCGAGCCGGCCACACCGTCACCGTCGCCTGTCCCGAGCGACCCGACCTGCCGGCCTGGATCACCGACGTCGGGGCGAGGTGGCATCCCCTTCCGATGCTGCGCCAGCCAGCGCCCGGCGACATCCCGGCGATCCTCGAGATGCGGCGGTTGTTCGAACGAGCGGACATCGTCCACCTGCACTCCAGCAAGGCCGGGGCCCTGGGCCGGCTCGCCCTCCGCTCGCTGGGCAAGCGGGCACCTGCATCGTGTTTCACGCCGCACGGCTGGTCGTGGCTCGTTGGCGGCCGGATGGCACCCCTGTACCGGACGTACGAGCGGGTGGCCGGGGCGTGGACCGATGTCATCGTCGCCGTCTCCGACGAAGAGGCTGCCGCCGGGCGCGGGGTGCTCCGTCCGGGTCGTGCACTGACGGTCATTCCCAACGGCGTCGACACCGAGCGCTTCTGCGTCGAGGGCACTCGGGCGAGCCGCTCGGCGCACCCGCTGATCGTCTGCGTGGGCCGTCTCACCGTGCAGAAGGGGCAGGACCTCGCCGTCCGCGCCCTTGCCCACCTCGGGACGGCACAGGCCCGGCTGCGCCTCGTGGGAGATGGCCCGGACGCGGCGGGCTTACGAGGACTGGCCGCGGCACTGGGCGTGGCGGACCGCGTGGAATTCGCCGGTCACTGCGACCCCCGACCACACCTGCGAGCGGCCGACGTCGTCCTCGTTCCCAGCCGCTGGGAGGGGCTCTCGTTCGTCCTGCTCGAGGCCATGGCCTGCGGCAAGGCAATCGTCACCACCGCGGTGGCCGGTAGCGGCGTCGTGGGCGACGCCGGCGTCGTCGTGCCCCCTGACGCGGGACCCCAGGGGCTCGCCGCCGCCCTCGACGAGCTGCTCGGGGACGAACCCACACGGCGCCGCCGTGGGGAATGGGCGCGAGTCCGGGTCTGCGAACACTTCTCTGCCCAGCGGATGCTGACGGCCCATCTCGACCTGTGGGGGGCACTCGCCCAGGCGACGCCGACCACCGGCGGCCAGGCCGGCTCCCGGAAGACCGGTGCCATGACCACCCGCAACCGATGATCTCCGAACCGCTCGACCTCCGGGATCTGCCCCTGCTCACGCCGGCCTCGGTGGCGACCGAGACTCGCGCCCCCCGGCTCGGGCTCCGCACGCTCCTGGGTCGACCCACCTCGATCCCGTTCCTGCTCCTCGCCGACACGGTCTGCGCATGCCTCGTCACGCTGCTGCGTGTCGACGGGGCGCCCACGGCGGTGATCGGGTTGGGATCGTTCCTTGCGATTGCCCTCCTGGCGGGCGGCGGCCTCTACCGGAAGTCACTGAGCCTCACGGTCCTCGACGAACTTCCTGCCGTCGTCGGGCGCGTGCTGGCCGCGGAGACGGTGGCGGCGGCCATCGCAACCCAGGTCGTTCGCTTCGACGTCGAGCGGCTCGGGCCTGGCTACGCGCTCCTTGCCCTCGGGCTCGTGCTCGACAGGGTCACCGGGAATGGGATTCGGCGATTCGTCCACCGGCGGGGGATCCATTCCCACCGCACACTGATCGTCGGGTGCGGCCGGGTCGCGCACCAGCTCGTCAGCACCCTGCTGAACTATCCCGAGTACGGCCTCCGTCCGGTGGGCTACCTGGACGACCATCCGCTCTGGAAGGACGGTCAGATGGTCCTGCCGCTCCTGGGAGGGCTCGACGACCTGTCCCGGGTGGTGACCGCCCACGGTGTCGACAACGTCGTGATCGCTTTCAGCCTCACCAAGGAGCCACGGCTGGTGGAGGCCATCCGGGACTGCGAGCGCCTGCAGTGCGAGATCCTGCTGGTCCCTCGCCTCTTCGAGCTGTACGCAACCTCTTCGCATCGCGACATGGTCCGGGGGCTGCCCCTCATCAGGATGCGCAGGACGACGGTGTACGGGTGGCAGCGGTACGTCAAGCGGCTCGGCGACATCCTCGCCGGGGCCTTCGGACTCCTGCTCGTCTCGCCCGTGATGGTGAGCACCGCACTGGCGATCAGGCTGTTCGACGGGCCCGAGGTCCTCTTCCGCCAGGAGCGAGTGGGCCGCGATGGTCGCTCGTTCGAGCTCCTCAAGTTCAGGAGCCTCAAGCCCGCCAGCGAGACGGAATCCTCGACGACGTGGAACGTCAGCCATGACAAGCGCATGAGCAGGGTCGGCAAGATCATCCGGCGAACCTCCATCGACGAACTCCCCCAGTTGATCAACGTCCTGCGCGGCGAAATGTCCCTGGTGGGGCCGCGCCCCGAGCGTCCACATTTCGTCCAGAAGTTTGCCGACCATTACCCTCGCTACCCGCAGCGCCACCGGGTGACCTGCGGCGTGACCGGCTGGGCCCAGATCCACGGGCTGCGGGGCGACACGTCCATCGAAGAGCGGATCCTCTTCGACGATTACTACATCGAGAACTGGTCGTTGTGGTTCGACCTGAAGATCCTGCTTCGCACGCCGTTGGAAGTGTTCCGACTTTCCGGAAGCTGAAGGGGGTACCCATGCGCAGAGCGAACGAGTCACGGCCCGCCGATGTCGAACCTGAAACTGCCCACGATGCGGCGGGCCGGACCGGCCCGACGATCCTCGACCTGAGGAACGCCCCGCCGCAGGGGACGCGTCACCCGATGGACCGGCACGAGACTCCTGCCGGCGCGGGGGCGCCCGGCAGGCCCGCGCCGGGCCGTGAGCTCGCCCGGCTCGTGGTGGCCGAGGAGGCACGGCCGGCCCCCGATCGGTGGACGCTGCTCTGGAGAGCGAAGGTGTGGATTGCGCTGGCCACGGTCGTTGCCGGAGCCGGCGCCTACTTCGCAAGCAGCCGGATCCCTCCGAGCTACCAGGCTTCCTCGCTGGTGGAGGTTTCCGCTCATCCTCAAACCGGCATCTCTCCGCAGGAGATCGCCACCGCATCCAACGAACTGGCAGCCCAGCTCGCCCAGATGACCCGCACGGCGCCCGTGGTCAGCCTCGCGGCCCAGTCGCTGCACGATTCTGCGGGCGCCATCGGCCAGCACGTCGTGGCCGCGGTGCTCGCCAATCAGAACCTGATTCAGATCACCGCGCAGAACGCCACGCCGAAGACCACCGAGGCCCGGGCCAGTGCGGTGGCGCAGGCCCTGCAGGTCTATGCCAGCGCCCAGGGCGCCGCTGCGACCGGCAGTCCCCCGGCGCCGACGAACGCCCAGCTCGCGGCGATCGATTCCCAGTTGGCCGCAGCGCAAGCAGACGCCGACAAGGCGCAAGCGGCTGCCGCCAACTCGTACCCCGGGACCGTCAGCATCGCGGTTGCAGCCCAGAAGGCCAGCTTCGTCCAGGCGCTCCAACTGCAGCGCAATACCGTGGCGATGCAGGTCGAAGCGGGCAACGCCAACGCAACGCCGACCGTGCAGGTCCTCGGTGGGCCGTCCGCAGCGACGAAGGTGCAGCCGAGGCCGGCGCTCTACGCAGGGGTCACCCTCGTCCTCGCGGTCCTCCTCGCCGGACAGCTCTCCGTCTTCGTGGGCTCGAGGCGGCACCTCAACCGCCGAGCGATCTCGCAGCGCGGCCGGTGACGACGCTCGCGGCGAGGCTTCGCCCTCACCCACCGGGTTCAGCGGAGGCTGCCCACCACTACCTGGCCATCCTGCGCTGGGGCGCCATCCTCCTGCTTGCGGCGCTGGCGCTGGCGGGGGCTGCCGGCCTGACGTCGCAAGCCCTGTTCACGCAGCCGACCACGCTGAAATATGCGGTCACGGTGGCCGGTCCGCTCCTCCTGCTGCTGGCCGCCCTGCATCCGCGACCGCTGGAACCCATCGTCGCGGGCACGGTCGTCGTTGCCCCCTTCGCCGCGTACCCCGTCACCCTGAAGGGGATCGGCGTGCCGGCGATCCTGCCGTTCGGCCTGATTGCGGTCGTCCTGGCCGTGACGACCGGGCGGCACGGGAGTGGCGCCGGATCACATCTGGGCCGGGCCGCTCCGTTCATTGCCGCCCTGTTGCTGCTTCCCGTCCTCGCAGGCACCCAGCTCTCGACGACGGGGGACCACATCTCGTCCCCCCTCGTCGTCGTCGGGACGTTGCTGGTCATGTCATGGCTCGTCTCCCGGGCGGCAGCGACGCCGGAGGGGACGAGACTCATGATCGTCGCCGTTATCGCCTCGGCGGTCCTGCAGGCCGCGCTGGCCATCTGGGAGTTCCAGACCGGGCGGACCCTCAATCTCTTCACCTCGACCCAGAGCAACTTTGCTTCGGGCTACTTCTTCTCCTACGGGGCCAGCAACCGGCCGATGGGCAGCTACGCGGATCCCATCTCGCTGGGCAACGTCCTCGCGATCGCCCTCCCGCTGACGACCGTCGCCGGCCTCGCGTACCGGCGCAGCCAGAAGGGAGGCGCCGGAACGGGTTGGGCAGTGCCGGTCGTCGTCATGGCGGCAGGCATGTTCATCGGCCTCGGCCTGGTGCTGACCTTCTCGAGGATGAGCTGGGTTGCCGCCCTCGCCGGGCTGGCGCTGGCAGCCCTCCTGCGGCCGAAGGGCGCCAGAGCTCGACTCGCGGGAGGGATGCTCCTGCTGGGCGGGCTGGCGATCGTCATCGCCGTGGCCGCCGCCGGTCCCGCCCTCGGGACGCGCTACGACTCCATCTTCCATCCGACCGCCGCCAACGTGGCCACGGCCAACGGCGACCGCACCCGCCAGCAGCTCTGGAAGGCAGCCCTGGACGTGGCGGTGGCGCATCCCGTCGCCGGCGTCGGCTTCGACAAGCTCGCCCCGGAGCTGGCGGCGCACGTTGCCGACGTCTCGATCCTCTCCCATGCCCATTCCACCTACCTGCAGGTTGCGGCCGAGGGCGGCCTCGTCCTCGGTGTCGGAGCATTGATCCTCTTCGCCCTCGCCCTCGGCCGCGACCTGCGCAACGCCCTCAGGACGTCGCCGCTGGCGGCCGGGCTGGCCGGGTCGATCCTGGCGCTCGCGATCTGCTGGACGACCGACTACACGATCCGGTACGAGGCGGTCGCGGCGAGCGTTGCCCCGCTGATTGGTCTCATCGCCGCCGGTGGCCGGAGCGTCCGCGATGCTTGACGAGCCGGTGCTCCTGGAGGCAATGCCCGGCTCCGTCGCCGAGCCGGCGGTCGAGCCCCATCTCGTCCGCAGCGTCGCGTCCTCGGCCTCCCAGCTCTTTCTCCGGCGGGCGGTCATCACCGGCCTCTCCGCGCTGTCGACGGCCATCGTCGCCCGGAAGATCGGATCCAACGACTTCGGTCAGTTCTCATCCGCCCTCGCCACGTTCTTCCTCGTGATGTCGGCAAGCGACCTGGGCTTCAGCCTGGTCCTGGGCCGGGAGCTGGCGGTCCAGCCGGGCCAGCAGGGACCCCTCACCCGAGCGGCGCTCCAGGTCATGAGCGTGTGGGCCGGGGTCCTCACCGCACTGACCGTCGCCATGGTGGCGGTGATCGGCCTGACGTCGACGCGCGGGATCGTCCTGCTCTGGATGACGCCCGCGGTGGCCACGGCGGGTCTCACCGGTGTCCGCCAGATCTTCCTCGTCACCTACCGGACCAGGAAGATGGCCTTCGTAGACACGGTCAGCAACCTTGGCGCCACGGCGGTCATCTGCGCCGTCGCCCTGGCGGGGCTGGGCGTCGGCTGGATTGCGGCGGCCACGAGCCTCCAGTTCGTGGCGAACTCGGTGTGGATGGCCCGGGTCGGGCTCCGCCTTATCCGGCGCCTCGAGGGGCGGCGCGGGCTTCTGGAGGGGCAACGCCCGTCGACGCAGCACCGGCGCACCATCCTGGCCCAATCCCTCCCACTCGGCATCGCCTCCCTCCTCTCGTCCGCCTACTTCACGATCGACATGGCCCTCCTCGGATTTGTGGTGAGCGGTCCGCAGCTCGGCTACTACGCTGCCGCCGTCAAGTTCCTTTCGATCCTCGTCACGGTGCCGGGGCTGGTCGTCACTGCCGCCCTTCCCGGGCTGTCGGTCCGGGTTCAGGATCGAGACGAGCTGGCCTCGCTGGTGGCCAGCATCTGGCACTGGCTCGCCACGGTCGGCCTGCCGCTCTGCGCCGGGACGGCTGTCTTCGCGGGTATTGCGATCAGGATCTTCTTCGGGCCCGGCTATGCCTCGTCGGTGGGCCTGCTGCAGGTGCTCGCCGCCTCGGCCGCGGTCGCACTGGCGTCCAATCTCTTCGGCACCATCCTCGTGGCCCAACGGCGCAGCCGCTGGATGCTGGTCCAGAACGCCCTGGCGCTCGCCGGCAACGTCACCGGCAACATCCTCCTGGTACCGAGGTATGGCGTGGCCGCCGCCGCGTGGCTGACGCTGGGCACGGAGGTCTTCGTCTGCGTGGGCGCCGCGTTGGCGATCCGCCGGACCGTCAGTTTGCTCCCGGCTGTCAGGGTCTCCGCCTCGCCATTGCTCGCCGTCAGCGCCATGATGGCGGTGGGCGTGGCCCTCGGGCGGTGGCCCGTGGCGGCGGTCGCAGGGGCATGCCTCGCCTACGCGTCGGTCCTCAGCATCACGGGCGGATGGCCGCCCGAGATGCGCGACAGGGCGGCCTGCATCCACGACCTCGTCCGGAGGTCAGGGAGGCCAGGGCGATGAGCCGCCTCGTCCTCGCCACGACCGTCCGGTCGCCGGGGGGCCTATGGCGGCATGTGTCCGATCTCGCCCTCGGCCTGGCCGAACGAGGTTGGGACGTCCGCCTCTGCCTTCCCCGGCAGGCAGCGGAGCTCAGAGCGCGCGCGACGAGTGCCGGGCTGGCGCTGGAGAACGGAACGGAAACCGATCCTCCGGCCGTCTGGCACCTGCACCTGGGCAACACCTTTGATCTCGCCGCCACCCGGGAGCTTGTTGGCAGGGCTGCCGTCCAGCGCTCGACGGCGCGCGTGCTGACGGAGCATCTCCCGCGCACGAACGCCTCCGACACGTCGCTGCTGCCCGGTCGCCGCCGGGTCGGCGCCTCGGCAACGAAGACATCGCTCAAGCGGCTCCAGTACCGGTGCGTCCATCAGGTCATCGCCGTCAGCGTTGGGTCAGGCCGATTCCTGACCGAACGGTACGGAACGCAGCCCGGTCTGATCTCGGTTGTCGAGAACGGTGTCCCGGCCGACGCATCTCTGGCCTCCGCACCTCCGGGGGGGCCATTGCACGTCGTCTCGTTCGGATCCCTCATCCTGCAGAAGGGACACGACGTCCTCATCCGAGCGGCCGGGCGGGCACGGCGGGACTGGTCGGTCACGATCGCCGGCGAGGGGCCGCACCGCCACGGGCTCGAACGGCTCGCCCGCAGCGTCGGCGCGGGACGCGTCACCATGGTGGGGTACAGACGCGACGTCCGGCCCATCCTCCGGTCCGCCCATGTCGTCTGCCTCCCCTCGCGCTGGGAGGCATCGTCCTACGCCGCCCTCGAAGCCATGCAGGCGGGCCGAGCCGTGGTCGGCACGAGGGTCGACGGGCTGGAGGACATCGTCGTCGAGGGGGAGACCGGCGCCCTCGTCGCAGCGGACGACCCGGAGGGGCTGGCAGCAAACCTCGATGCGCTCGCTGCCGATCCGGCCAGGGTTGCCCGCATGGGCGGGGCGGCGCTGAGACGCGTGGAGAGCTGCTTCGGGCTGGGTCGCATGCTCGACGGCGTGGAGCAGGCATACGAACGGGCCCTGGCATGCGTGAGGTGACCCATGCCTGAGGTAACCCATGTCTGCCCGAAGCTCTTCGGCGCCCGCGGCATCTTTGGCGGCGGTGAGCGTTACCCCGTCGAGCTTGCAAAAGCCATGGCCCAGCTCGTCCCGACCCGGTTGGTGTCGTTCGGTCCGGAGGCGGCACGGTTCCAGCACGAGGGCCTGGAGGTGAGGATCCTCCCGAGCAAACGGGACTGGAAAGGCTCGGAGGTGAACCCCCTCTCCGGACGGCTGCCCTACGAGCTCGCCCGGTCACGGGTTGTCCACGCCCACCACTGGGAGAGCATCGTCACCAACCTGTGCCTCGTCGCGGGGGCCACCCTTGGCAGGCGCGTCTACGCGACCGATCACGGCGGCAGCGGACCGAACTACTGGAGGAAGTTCCGGCTGCACCACCTTCTCTCCGGTTTTCTGGCGCTGAGTCATTTTGCGGCCTCCTTCTACCCCGAGCTCGCCGACCGGAGTTGCGTCATCTCGGGCGGGGTCGACCTCGCCCGCCATCAGCCGGGCCCACGGCAGCGCCCCCGGCGGGCGCTGTTCGTCGGCCGGCTGCTGCCCCACAAGGGCATCGATCTGCTGATCGAGGCCCTTGCCCCACAGACCCCGTTGCACGTCATCGGCCGGGCCTACGACCCCCCATTCCGGGAGCGGCTCCACCGCCTCGCCGCGGGCAAGTCGGTGACCTTCGACGAGGACGCGAGCGACGACGACGTCGTCACGGCATACCAGACCTCGCGTGCCCTCGTCCTGCCCTCGGTCTACAACCCCGTGCACGGTCCCCAGGCGCCAAAGTCCGAGCTGCTGGGACTGACACTGCTCGAGGCTATGGCCTGCGGCACCCCGGCGATCTGCACGGACGTGGGCGGCATGCCCGAGAACATCCGCCACGGCGAGACCGGGCTGGTCGTCCGGGCAGGAGATGCCACCGAGCTCGCCGGCGCCGTGGAACAGCTCCTGGAAGGCAACGGGAGCTGGCGGTCCATGTCGGAGGCGGCCGCCACCGACGCCCACAGCCGCTTCGGATGGGGCCACGTTGCCCAGCGCTGCCTCCGCGCGTACGAAGGCCGGCCGTGAGCGCCGTTTCCGCAGCCCGGGGCAAGGTGGCGCCCCCGAGGCGCCGTATGGGGTCTCGACTCGCGCCCGAAGTCGTGCTGGCCCGACCGGCGGTGGGCGGCGTCGCCTACGTCGGCCGGTCCGTTGCCGCTTCGTTGCGGAGCCGCGGCCACACGGTCGCCGAACTGGAGCTTGCCGACACCGGGGCACCGGCGTTGCGGGCGCTGTCCGAGGCCTGGCGCCGGCGCGGTGCGCTCCGCCGGGCTCGCACCGTTCACGTCGAGCTGGGCAGCACGAGTCTCGGTGCCTTCTGGTTCGCCCTCTTCGTCTCGCTGCTACGGCGGGACCTCGTGCTGATCCTGCACGACGCACCGGATCTCGCGTCGAGGCCCGGGGCCGGGCTCATCGCCACGGGGACCCGCTGGCGCGACATCCTGGCATTCCGGTTCCTGGCGCCGCTGCTCGACGGCCCGCTGACGCGGCGCCTCCGGCAGCGGACGGGTGTCCACGTCGTGCTGTCGGAGACAGCCCGGCTGGCGTCGATCGCCGCCGGCTCGACCCGGGTGCACCGGGTCGACCTCGGCGCCGATTCCCCGACTCCGGGAAGACCATCACCGTCGGCCGGCGACTGCGTCCTGTTCGCCGGCTTTCTGGGCCCCGGCAAGGGCCTTGGCACGCTGTGCGAGGCGTGGGGCACGGTGAGCCAGATGACCACCCTGCCCTTGAGGATCGCGGGTGTGGTCGCCCCGTCGCACGAGGCATGGGCCGCGGAGCTTCGCGCGCGCTTCGCGGGAACGGCCCGGCCCCCGGAATGGCTTGGCTGGCTGCAGGAGGAGGAATTCAGCGCCGCCATCGCCGGGTCGGCCATTGTCGTGCTTCCGTATGCGAGGTCGAACCCGGCGAGCGGGGTCCTCGTGCGCGCCATGATCGAAGGCCGCGCGGTCGTGGCGACCCGAGTCCCGGCCACCCGGTGCGTGGCCCACTGCAGGACGGGCCTGCTCGTCCCACCGGACGATCCGAGGGCGCTGAGCGACGCGCTGGGGTCGCTGATTGCCGACCCTGGCCTCCGGGACCACCTGGGCCGCGAGGCGGCTGCGTGGGCGACCGAGCAACATTCGTGGGCCCGCCACGTCGACGGGCTGGCCCTGGCCTACGGCTGGACGGCCGAGGAGACGAGATGAGGGTGGCCATCGTGCACAACCTCAAGCCGGGGGGAGCGAGGCGCCGCCTTGCCGCCCAGGCCCGGTACCTCGGCCATGAGCTGCTGGAGGTCACGCTGTCGACCGGCGCACCCATCAGCGACCATGCGATCGTCGTCCCCGTCCGGCTCCGGGCCGAGCGAGCGACCCGGGCACTGCGTCCCCCACTGCGCTACCTCGACGTTCGCAGCGTGGTCGAAGCGTGGCGCCGGGCGGGGAGAGCCGTCGCCGAGTT
>DASXNO010000078.1:0-5808 GCA_036495025.1 Actinomycetota bacterium
CATCATCGGCCTGGCGGTGATCGGCCTCGTGGTCACGCTGCTGGTCTCCCGCAACCGCAACCCTTCCCCGAGGGCGCCGCAGGTGCTCGGCACCCAGACGCAGCGGCCCGGTCCCACGGCCGCTCCGACGGGCGAGGTCTCCGCCCTCTCCGGCTACACGCTGGTCGCTGCGGACGCCGGTGCCGACGTCGCCATCGCTCCCTTCTCCGGCGCTCGCCGGACCGTGGCGGGGTTTGTGGCTCCCGGGTACCCCGAGATCCCGGTGCGGACCGGCGGCAGCGTGGTCGTGGTGACGGCCGGGACCGCCTACGCCCTGACCCCGCCGTTGTCCGCGCCGGTTGCGATCGGTCCTGCCGACCACGTCTTCCCGGCCCTCACGCCAGGCGGAGTCGGCATCTGGAGGACGTCCGTTGCCCCCCCGACCATGGGGTTCGTTGCGGTCCCCGGCACCGGTGCGACCGGGTCGGCCACCGTGACGATTCCTCCCGACCTGCGGCCCCTGGCGGAGTTGCCGTCGGGCATCCTCGTTGAGAATGTGCAGATCTTTCGAGGCAGGCTCCGTGTCTGGCGGCCGTCGGCAGTCGGCGGCCCGGGCACCTTCGTCCGGACGATCGGGACGGCTTCAGCCGTGCTCGGCTCATCGGGCGACAGGGTCGCCTGGCTGGCCGCCGCCGGTTGCACGAGCAACGGGGAGTGCCCCCTCCACATCACCGATGCCGCCACCGGCATCGACGCCGTCGTCGCCCCGCCGCCGGGCTTCGCGGGCTACCTGCCCGGCGGGGCCTTCTCGCCCACGAGCAACCAACTCCTCGGCGCCTACGTCTTCAATCCCGTCCAGCAGGCGGCGGCCGCCCGGCTCGTGCTGGTGACCTTCACCGCCACCACGGGCCAGCGAGGTCGCTGGACGCCCGTCCTGGTCCCGCAGGCCGATGTCGACTGGGCGCGCACCGGGCCGCCGCTCAGCGTGGTGTGGACCCCCGACGGCGCCCACGTCCTGTTCAGCGGCAGCTCGGGGCGGATCCACGACTACCGGGTCGGAGCCACCACGTCCGGTGCCACCGAACAGCCGGCCTCGGCGAGCTTCACGGTCGTGGGGGAGCCCCGGTCCACGTCGCCATCCCCGCCTGGGCCGTAGCGGGGCGCTCCCGTCAGGCCAGCAGGTCCACCGGTGTGCCGAGGGGGACGGTCTGCAGGAGTTGGGCGAAGTCGGCGGGGGCCATGCGGACGCAGCCGTGTGAGGCGCGCTTGCCCATGACGCTCGTGTCGGTCCAGCCGTGGATCCCGGTGCGGCCCCCTCCCGGCCAGTTCTCCAGGACCGGCGAGAAGGCCGAGAGGGCGAAGATGCCGGGGGTGTACTCCCCGCCGTAGGGCTCGCTGGCCCAGACGTAGAAGTGGCCGTAGGGCGTCGGCGTGGAGGGCGCGCCGACCGCCACCGTGAAGCTCTTCTTCAACTGGCCCCCGACGTAGTACTCGAGGCGGAACTGGGACTGGTAGACGCGGATGTAGTCCGGCACGTCGCGGATCGTGACGTCGGAGGCCCGGATCCATCCCTGGGAGCCGTTCGGCCGAACCGGCACCTGCACCTCGTACCACCCGGGGACGGAGGCGTCGGTGACGAGCAGCGCCTCCTTCTGGCCCATGGCGTTGACGTCCGGCACGGAGGCGAGCACCTTCCCGACCGCGGGAGCGCCGTAGACGGGCAACGCCGCCACCGCGACGTCGGCGGCGAGGGATGACGTGGGAACGGGGATCGGGGCCGGCGCCGAGGCCGTGGGCGTCGGGGTGACAACAGGGGTCGCAACCGGCGGAGCGGTGACGACGGTTCTTGGCCGGATGCGGTCGTGGTGGCGGAGGTACGCATCGACGGCCGCGCCACCGACGAGCACCATGGCGACGAAGAGGATGAGCGGTCTGGCAAAAAGACGGGAGCGGGATGACCTGTTCATCGGTCAGTTCTCTTTGCTAAGACGTTACCACCCCAAATTGCCGTCTGGCTGTCGGCACCGCTGCGTAGAGTGAACGCCATGAGTGTCTCCCGGGCTTCGATGTCCTGCTCCCAGTGCGGGTACCGGGCCTCGCAGTGGCGCGGCCGCTGCCCCCAGTGCGGGGCGTGGGACTCGTTCGTCAGGGAGGGCCCCGCCAGTACCCGCGGGCCCGCCCGCGGCGGGCTGCCCATGGCGGCCGGGCCGGTGGTGCTCGCCGGCATCGAAGCGGCGGCGCACGACCGGCTTCCCACCGGCCTGGCCGAGCTCGACCGGGTGTTGGGCGGCGGCCTGGTCCGCGGCTCCGTCGTCCTGCTGGCCGGCGAGCCGGGAGCCGGCAAGTCGACGCTCTGCCTGCAGGCTGCGGCCGGGTTGGAGGCCCGGGACGTAAGGGTCCTGCTCGTCTGTGGGGAGGAGTCGGTCGACCAGGTCGCCGCGCGGGCACGGCGCATCGGCGGGATCCACACCACGCAGGCCGCCTCCGGCACCCGGATCGACGAGGTGCTCGCCCATGCCGAGGGCTTCGACGTCGTCATGGTCGACTCCATCCAGACACTGTCCGATCCAGACCTGTCGGGCGAGCCAGGTTCGGTCACCCAGGTGCGGGGGTGCGCCTCGGCGCTCGCCCGCCACGCCCGCGACTCCCGTGTCGCCCTGCTGCTCGTCGGCCATGTCACCAAGGACGGCGCCATTGCCGGCCCCCGGGTCCTGGAGCACCTCGTCGACGCCGTGCTGACCTTCGAGGGCGACCGGGGCCAGAGCCTGCGGACGCTACGTTCCGCCAAGAACCGCTTCGGCGGCACCGCGGAGCTCGGCGTGTTCGAGATGAAGGCAGCAGGCCTTGTCGAGGTGGCCGACGCGTCCCGGCTGTTCCTTGCCGACCGTCACACCGGGGTGCCCGGCTCCGCGGTGGGATGCCTGCTGGAGGGCCGGCGGGCCGTGGCGCTGGAGATCCAGAGCCTCGTGGCGCCCAATGACGGCCCGCATCCCCGCCGGGTGGCGCACGGCCTCGAGCGCGACCGGCTGGAGGTCCTGGCGGCCGTGCTCCAGCAGCGGGCCGGCATCGATCTCTCGAAGAGCGACGTGTTCGTCCGGGTTGCCGGCGGGTTCCGGGCCGACGAGCCGGCGGTCGACCTCGCGCTGGCCCTTGCTCTCGCAAGCTCCGTGACGGGGGCGGTGCTCCCGTCCGACCTCGTCGCCATCGGTGAGGTGGGCCTTGCCGGTGACGTCCGGGCGGTGCCCGGCGTCGGCACGCGTCTCAGCGAGTGTGCCCGTCTGGGGTTCCGCAGGGCGGTGGTGGGACGCTCCGCGGGCCTCCACGACGGGCTGGAGGTGCACCCGGTAGCGGAACTGAGAGAGGCCCTTGAGCTGCTCGTACGTGGCTGACTTGGCTTGTTGGGGGGGCTCGGGTCTGACTTTCCGACGCCGTCCGCGTCTGTGACGCCGCTGAGAGTGGCCGCTTTGCCGGGAGGCGTGAAGCTTGTTACGCTAAAGGAGTCCTTGAGGGACCGTCTGCCACACTCGCGGGGGATGTGAGGTGCCGGCGGTAGTGGGCGCACACACGACGCCAGTTCATAAAAAGGAGGCAGTGATTGTTTCGCGTAGGTGACAAGGTAGTTTACCCGCACCACGGCGCAGCGATCATCAAAGGCGTAGAAGAACGAGAAGTGATGGGTGAAAAGCGAGAGTATTTCGTTCTCCGCCTTTCGTACGGCGATCTCACGCTGCTGGTGCCGCTGGACAACACCGAAGAGGTTGGCATCAGGGATGTCATCGGTCGTGACGAACTCGAAAAGGTCTTCAAGGTGCTCCGCTCCAAGGAGTGCCGCATGCCAACCAACTGGAGCCGGCGTTTCAAGACCCACGTCGAGAAGCTCCGGTCCGGCGACATCTACCAGGTGGCCGAGGTCGTCCGGAACCTCGCCCGCCGGGACAAGGAAAAGGGACTGTCAGCGGGTGAGAAGCGCATGCTGGCCAAGGCTCGCCAGATTCTCCTCTCGGAGATCACCTTTGCAGCCGACGTGGATGAGTGCGAGGCCGGCAAGCTGCTCGACGGCGTCCTCGCCTGACCGCCTGATCGGAGACCAGCCCAACACAGAATTGTTTTCGGCCCGACCGGCCAAGCCGGTCGGGCCGTTGCCATCCTGGGTGTTGCCGAGCGCGTGACCGGAGCAGCGGCGGTTCTGCTCGCCGCCGGGCGCAGCGAACGTCTGGCCGGCTCGGTGCCGAAGCCCTTCCTCAGGCTCGCCGGCCGGAGGGTCCTCGACTACAGCCTGTCAGCGCTCGGGGATGCCCCGAGCATCGGGAGCATCGTCGTCGTGGTGCCGGAAGACCTGCGCGACCCGCTGGAGGGTGACCTGCTGGCGGTGCCCAAGGTGGTCGCCGTCGTCGCCGGAGGGCCGACCCGGCAGGGCTCGCTCATCATGGGCCTGGCCAGCGTCGCCAGGGTCGCCGCCGCCGCTGGGGTGATCGCCGTGCACGACGCCGCCCGGCCCCTCGTGACGTCGGGGATCGTCGAGGAGGTCGTGGGCGCGGTGACCGGGGAGTTCGACGGAGCGATCGCGGCGATCCCGCTCGACGACGCCGTCAAGGAGGTCGGCGACGGCGGCGCAATCCTCGGGCTCCGAAGCCGCGTCGGCCTCTGGCGCGCCCAGACGCCCCAGGCGTTCCGTCGTGACTGCATCGAGGCCTCCGTCAAGCAGGCGGTTGCCGACGGCGTCGCCTGCGACGACTGCTCCGAGATGGCCACCCGGGCGGGCTACCGCATCCGGGTGGTCGCCGGGAGCGTCCGCAACATGAAGATCACCCGCCCGGGCGACATCGAGCTGTGCCACGCGCTCCTGGCAGTGACGGGGCCGCCCGTGCCGGGGAAGACCCGCTGAGATGCGGGTTGGGGTGGGATTCGATGTCCACGCCTTCGACCCCACCCGGCAGTTGGTCCTCGGCGGAGTGCCCATCGCCGAGGCACCGGGCCTGGCGGGGTGGTCCGATGCCGACGCGCTCTCCCATGCCATCGCCGACGCCCTCCTCGGCGCGGCAGGGCTCGGCGACCTCGGGCTTCACTTCCCGAAGGATGCGGTGCGGGAGGGGGTGTCGAGCCAGGATCTGCTGAGCGAGGTGGCTCGGCTCGTCCAGGGTGCCGGGTACCGGATCGGCAACCTCGACGCCACGGTCGTCGTCCAGGCTGTCCGGATCGGTCCCCACCGGTCCCGCATGGAGGAGACGCTGGCGGCGACGCTCGGCATCGACCGCGCCAGCGTGAGCATCAAGGCGACGACCACCGATCACCTCGGCTTCACCGGGCGTGGCGAGGGGATCGCGGCCATCGCGGTAGCGCTGATCGAGCCCGTCTGACGGTGGCACGCGAGCCCGCCGACCTCATCGTCGGCCGCCATCCCGTGGCCGAGGCCCTCCGGGCGGGGGTCGCCCTCCGCCACCTCTACCTCGCCGAGGGCATGCGCCCGTCACCGGTGCTCGACGAGATCGTCCAGGCTGCCGAACAGGCGAAGCTGCCCGTGGCGTTCGAGCACCGGGCCGCCCTCAACCGCCGGGCCCCGGGGCTCAACCACCAGGGCGTCGTCGCCGAGGCCGACCCCTTCCGGTACACGAGCATGGCGGACCTGCTCGCCCGGCCGCTCCGGCGCCTGGTCCTGGTCGAGGGGATCACCGACCCCGTCAACCTCGGCTCGATCCTGCGCTCCGCCGATGCGTTCGGCTGGGAGGGCGTCCTGGTCCCCGAGCACCGCTCGGTGGGCATCACGCCCGCGGTGCGCAAGGTCAGCGCCGGCGCGTCGGAACGGGTACCGGTGGTGCGGACCGGCTCCCC
>DASXNO010000079.1:0-16282 GCA_036495025.1 Actinomycetota bacterium
GGCGATCGGCCCCAGCACGGGGATCCCCTCCACCTCGGTCCCCGCAGCATCGGGGTTGTCGTCGAGGAACCCGAGCAGCTCGTAGGTGGGCTTGTCGTCGTTGACGGCCGCGACGGCTTCGGCGGCCTCCCGCCCGAAGCCACCCGCCCCGACGATCAGCAGTGCCCGCATCAGGCCGAGGTGGTGACCGAGGCGGCGTCCCGCAGCACACCCACCACCCGGTCCTGGTCGTCCTCCGTCATGGTGTGGAACAGGGGCAGGATGACGGACTGGCGGGTGAGGCGCTCCGTGACCGGCAGGGGCCGGTGCGGGTGCCCGGCGTAGGCGGGCTCGAGGTGTGACGCCATGATGCCCCGCCGCGGCGAGATCTGGTTGTCCATCATGGTCTGCAGCAACCCGTCCCGCCCGACCGGGAAGTCGTCGGGGAGCACCACCCAGAAGGACTGGTAGTTCGTGGTGCCGTAGGGCGGGTCCTGGGCCATGGCCAGGCCGGGGATCTCTCCGAGCAGCTCGCGGTACCGGGCGGCCAGCTCACGCCGGCGGGCGATGATCACATCGAGCTTCGAGAGCTGCACCAGGCCGACGGCGGCCTGGATGTCGGTCATCCGGAAGTTGAAGCCTGTCTCGAGGTACTGCTCGATGACCGGGCTCTTGGCGCCGTGCCGGGCGGCGGCGCTCACGCTCATGCCGTGCTCGCGCAGGCGGCGCAGCCGCTCGGCCCAGTCGTCCCGGGACGTCGTGATCATGCCGCCCTCGCCGGTGGTGAGCACCTTGCGGGGGTGGAACGAGAAGACGACCAGGTCCGAGTGGCTGCCGACGAGCTCGCCGTCGATGGTGGCGCCGATGGCGCAGGCTGCGTCCTCGACCACGGCGATGCCGAGGGGGTCGCAGAGCGCATGGATCTCCTTGATGTCGGCGGGGATGCCGCCCTGGTGGACGACCATGACCGCCCTGGTCGCGGGCGTGAGGCAGGGCTCGATCGTGGCGGCCGAGACGTTCTGCGTGGCCTCCTCGACGTCGCAGAACACGGGGGTGGCCCCCACGTAGCGCACCGCGTTCTGGGTGGCGATGAACGACAGGGACGGGACGACGACCTCGTCGCCCGCACCCAGGCCGAGCAGGTGCATCGCCAGGTGGAGCCCGGTCGTGCACGACGAGACGGCGACGGCCTGGGTGGCGCCGACGCGCGCGGCGAAGTTCCGCTCGAACTCGGCGACACGCGGGCCCTGGGCAACCCAGCCCGAGGCGATGGCCTCACTGGCTGCGGCAGCCTCCTCGGCGCCCAGGAAGGGGCGGATGATGGGGATGACGTTCATGACAACTCCTCCTTGAGAGCGAGACCGGAAATGCAACGGCGTGCACCTTCGCTACGCGGGCCCATCAGGCGGGAACCGCTTCGGTTTCGAGTGCCTTCTCGGCACGCCACCACTCCACGAGGCGGCGCAGGCCCTCGTCGAGGCCGATCTGGGTGCGGAACCCGAGCCGCTGCGCTGCGGCCTCGGGGTCGCCGACGCGCCGTGGGACCGGATTGACCGCCCGCTCCGGACCGTACTCGGGCAGGAGGTCGGAGCCCATCGCTCGGGCCAGTGCGTGCGCCAGATCGGTGAGCGAGGTCTCGGTGCCGCTGGCCACGTTGAAGACGTCGTCGGTCACGTCCGACGTGGCGGTCAGGACGTTGGCCCGGGCCACATCGTCCACGTAGACAAAGTCGACCGTCGTTGTCCCGTCGCCCAGGATCAGCGGCGGGATGCCGGCGGCGATGCGTTCCATCCACTTGATCATGACCTCGGTGTGCCCGCGGATGGCCATCCTGGGCCCGTAGACGTTGAAGTAGCGAAGTGCCACGTAGTCGAGGTCGTACATCTCCTTGAAGCTGCGGAGGAGCTGCTCGTTGAAGCTCTTGCAGGCGCCGTACAGGGTGCGGTTGGCGTAGAGGTGATGGCCTTCCGGCGTCGGGAACTGCTCGGCCATCCCGTAGACCGCCGCAGACGAGGCGGCGACCAGGCGCCCGACACCGGCGGCGACGGCAGCCTGGAGGACGTTGAAGGTGGCATCCACCATGACCTCGAGGGCGAGACGGGGCTCATCCGCGCACTGGGTGATGCGGATGGCCGCCTGGTGGAAGACGACGTCGACGCCGACCATCGCCTCGGTGAGCAGCGCCGTGTCGCGCAGGTCGTTGTGGATGACGGTGAGGTTGCCGTTGGCCTGGGCCCAGGCCAGGTTGGCCGGCCTGCCGCGTGAGAACTGGTCGACGATGACCACCTCGGCGGCCCCGCCTTCGACGAGGTGATCGGCGATCGTCGATCCGACGACACCGGCTCCGCCGGTGATGAGGTAACGCTTGCCGGCAATGGATGCATTCATCGATCCACCTCTCATCGGTAGTCCAGAGAAACGAGGGCACCTTCTCGGTCGAGGCTGGCCGTCGTGGCTTCGAGCACCCGGAGCACCCTGAGGCCTGCCTCGCCGTCGGTCACCGGGACGGTGCCGTTGCGGATCGCGCCGGTGAACTCGCTGACGACGCCCTGGAGTGCCTCGGTCTCACGGAGGGCCGGGGCGATCATCTCGCCGACCCGGTACGAGATCATCAACTGCTCTTTCACGGCAGCTTCCCGCTGGCCGTTCTCGAGGTTGCCGCCGAGATCGACGCCACGATCGTACATGCTGAGGCGTTGCGACGGGTTGAGGTCGTCCCAGACGACCACGCGCTTGGACCCTCCGATGATCATGGTGCGGGTCTTCGTCGGGCTGAGCCAGTTGACGTGGACGTGCGCGATGGCGTTGCCCGGGAGCGGCAGGCTGAGGTAGCCGACGCACGACCTGCCGGCGCCGATGGGGTCCGCACCCTGGGCGGCCACCGCCCGGGGCGAGAACGTTGCACCGAGGACGTAATCGAGGATCGAGAGATCGTGCGGGGCGAGATCCCAGAACACATCGATGTCCGGTTGCACCAGGCCGAGGTTGATCCTGACGGAGTCGACGTACTGAATGTCGCCGAGCACGCCGGAGGCGACGAGCTCGCGGAGCTTGCGCACCGCCGGCGTGTAGCAGTAGGTGTGGTCGCACATGAGGACGAGGCCCTGTTCGGCGGCGGCCCTCACCAGCTTCTCTCCTTCCGTCACCGACGACGCCAGCGGCTTCTCGACGAGGAGGTGCTTGCCGGCGTCCAGGCACGCCATGCCGAGCCAGCCGTGCGTTCGTGCGGGGGTGGCGAGCGCGACCGCTTCGACCTCGGGGTCCGAGAGGACCTCCTCGATCGACTCCGTCACGGCAACGGTGCTGTACCGCCCCACGACCTTGCGCGCACGATCGCCGACCAGGTCGCACACCCAGCGCAGCTCGGCGCTTTCCGACCCCAGGAAATTGCGGAAGAGATTCGGGCCCCAGTAGCCGGTACCCACGATCGCCACGCCGACCGGCTTCATGCCGACCTCAGCCCTGATTGGGGACCACCGCTGTCGTTCACGCCCATCTCCTCGCTTTCCGCAGGTTGACAAGTCGGCCAACTCTTTCCAACCGGCACGTCATTGTCCGGCTGAGGTCGGTTCCAAAGGATAGGCCGCCCGAAAGCCCCGTTGACACCATCAAGGAGCGTAGAAAATCTACGACCCGGAGCGTAATGCAGCCGAAGTGACCCCCCCTAAACTGATCCCATTGGTTGGCTGAGCTAACCAACTTGGTGCGGCAAGCTCGCGGCAGGTTCCACGGGGATTTTCTCCGAGCCAGGCATCGTTGCCTGCCGGTTGCCCCGTTCCCCCTGACCCCCCCCGTGTGCGTGCCTCGTACCACCGGCACCGCAGCAGACCAGCACCACAGGGCCGTTCGTAGAGCGGCAGGATCGGGGGGCGGGGGAATCAATGGGCAATACACAGGTATTGAGTGGCGAAGGGCCAGCGGCCCAGCCGCTGGTTCGAGCGAGCGGGAGACCGCAGGGTTTGCGGGGATCCCTTGGCGCAGCGTTGCCGCTGCTGGTTCTTGATGCGAGCGCGATCGGCTTCGCATGGTTCCTCGTGGCATTCCTCGTTGAGGGACGGGTCTTTTCTCTGGAGTCCCGCATCGGCTCACCGATGCTGGTGTCGGCGGTTGCCCTCTTCGTCCTTATCGGCAACCACGCCCGTGGTCTTTATGCAGAAGCCAGGGCGGACCGAGCTCTCGAACTCGTCGGCTGTGCTCGCTCCTGTGTGTTCGCGGCCATCACCATCGTGGTGCTGGGGAAGGCCCTGGGCCTCGAGCCGGCACCGTGGCATGCGGTGAGCGCCACGGGCGTCTGCCTCGTTCTCCTCCTCGTGGCGCGCTCCGCCTACCGCGCCCGCATCACCGTGCGAAGGCGGGCCAACGAGGCGGTTCGTCCCGCCATTGTCGTGGGGACCAACGACGAGGCCTTCGAGCTCTGCCGCCTCCTCGACCAGGACTCGGCCTTCGGTTTCCGGCCCTGGGGTGTCGTCGGAGAGCGCGGCCAGTACGACCGGTACCCGTTTGACCCTCCGTGGCTTGGCGACGTCGACTCGATCGCATCGGTCGCTCGCGATTTCGGGATCGACCAGGTCTTCGTTGCCCGCACGGCGCTCTCCGCGGTCGCATTCGCCGACCTGACGCGGGGGTTGACCTCGCAGGGGGTGCACGTCGCCGCCAGCAGCGGGCTCCCCAGCATCGATCAGCGTCGCCTCAAGGTCATGCCAATCGCTCAGATGCCCGTGTACTGCCTGGGGGCGACGGGACCGTCGAGGCTGGAGGCATTTGTGAAACGGGCGGTTGACGTCGTCGTCGCACTGGTCACGCTCGGGGCGGCCCTGCCGGTCATGGCCCTGACGGCGTTCGCCATCCTCGTGCTCGACGGCCGGCCCATCCTCTTCCGCCAGCAGCGGGTGGGACGCAACGGGGTCCCGTTCACCCTGTACAAGTTCCGCACGATGGTGCCCGACGCCGAGGTGATGATGATCGATCTTCTCGCCGAGAACGAACGGCAGGGCCCGCTGTTCAAGCTGACCCGCGACCCGCGGGTCACCCGCATCGGCAGGTTCCTCCGCGATTCGAGCCTGGACGAGCTGCCGCAGCTGCTCAATGTCCTGTCCGGCAAGATGAGCCTGGTCGGGCCACGCCCCGCGCTGGTGTCCGAGACCGAGTCCTTCAGCGAGGAGCTGCTGGCCCGCAACGGGGCGCGGCCCGGCATGACCGGGCTCTGGCAGGTCGAGGCGGGCGACGACCCGTCGTTCGTCCTGTACCAGCACCTGGACCTCTACTACGTGGAGAACTGGTCGACGGCGCTGGACCTGGCGATTCTCGTCGCCACGATTCCGACCGTCGTGTGGCGGACGGTCGAGCGGCTGATGCGAGCACACCGCAAGCGTCTCGAGGGCCGGGCGGCCGCTCCGGTTCCCGGGCAGCGCCCAGCCGCAATCGAACCCCGGCCGGCCGAGGCGGAGCTGGTCGCTCTGTCTCGGACGCCGGCCCGTCCCCAGGCTGGACGTGCCGGGAGGGCGCTCGGGGCGAAAGCCCTGGGCAAGGGGTTCCACCACGACGTCGCCGTCATTTCGATGAACGGACGAGCCGCCCTCCCGCTCGGCCTCGCCTTCGCCAGGGGCGGGCTGTCGGTGGTACTGCACGATCCGGACCGGGATGCGGTGGAGCTGATGAATCGGGGCAAGATGCCGTTGCGGGGTGGCGCAGAGCGCAGCCTGCTGCGCAGCGCCCTGCGCGAGGGCCGCCTCGCCGCCAGCGCCGACGTCGGGGTGATCTCGAAGGCGGAGTGCCTCATCATCGTGCTCGGCGGCGACCGGGGGACGGGCCATGCCGGGACCCTCATCGTCGAGGCGGTCAGGACCATCCAGGACGGCCTGCGCGACGGCCAGCTCCTGGTGCTGGAGAACAGCCTCGATCCGGCGGTCGCCCAGGAGGTCGAAGATCTGATCTCCGGGCTCGGCCTGAGCATCGATGTCGCGATGTGCCGCGAGCGGCTCTCCGCCTACGCGGCCCTCTCCGAGTATGGATCCGTACCCCAGATCCTCTGCGGCCGCAGCGCCGGGGCGCTCGAGCGTGCGGAGCGGTTGTTCCGGTCCCGGACGGCGCTGCCCTTTCTCGATGCTCCGCACTCCTATGGTGCTCCGCCCTTGCCGGCGTCCGCGGGGGGTGGCCGGCCGGCTGCTGTCGATCCGTCCCAGCTTCGTGGCGCCTGAGCATGGCCACCGATGCCCCGGAGGCGGGACCACCGAGCACCGTCAGCGTCGTCATCGCCTGCGACCGCCGGGCGCGGTCCATCCCGGGGTGCCTGGATAGCGTCCTCTCCCAGGACGGCGTCGCTGTCGAGGTCCTGCTCGTCGATGAGGGCTCGAACGACTGGACCTCGGCGGTCGTTGCAGCGGCGGCACGCACCGACGCGCGCGTCCGCATCGTGGCGTGCGTCCACGGTGGGAGCGCCGGCGGCACACCGACCATTGCGGACGCACTCGCATCCGCCTCAGGCGAATACACGGTGCTGCTCAACGTCGATGACCGGCTCGCTCCGGGGGCGCTTGCCCGAGCCGCCGGCATCCTGGGCCTCCATGCGAGCGTCGGGATGGTCTACGGGGGTTCCCTACCCTTCTACTCCGACGACGCAATGCCGCGCGCACGCACCCAGACGGTGGTACCGGAGCTCTGGCGTGGCAGTGACTGGATCGCTGAGCGGTGCCGGACGGCCTCCATGGGCATCGCCTCCGCCAGGGCCGTGGTCCGGACCAACCTTGAGCGGCAGCTTGGCGAGAACCGAACGGCCCTTGCCCCGGATGAAGCGCTGGCGCGCTCCCTGCGGCTCGCAACCCGGGCCGACATCGCCTTCCTTCGCGGCGTCGACCAGACCTACGTCGTCGCAGCCCTCAATGCTGTTGCACGGCCGGGGCTGGGGTCACCGATCGAGGACCTGCGGTTGCGCAAGGCCGCCTTCGATGCCTGGTTTGCCGTCGACGGACGGGACCTTCCGGGCGCGCAGGGCCTCCACGCGATGGCGCACCGTGCGCTGGCACGCGAGGCCCTCTCGGTCGCCGGCAGCGGCGGTGACGCGGGGCGAGGCGGGGGGTGGATTGCCGAGCTCGAGGTGTTTGCCTCCCTCGCCTATGCGGAAGCCCGTGCGTCCCCCTCGTGCCGGCAGGGCCGCTGGATGCGCAAGGCGCGGGCGAAGCTGGGGCTTCAGCATGGGGGCTGTTGTCGTGAATGAGCACGGCGAGACTTTCACCCGGGCGCATCCCCTTTCGAGCGATTTGTACACCGAACCGAGACGGATGCAACGCGTCGATCAACCGCCAGATTTGCGTCGTTTTGTGAGGGATTCTTAACGTCGAGAAAAAGGGGCATTTTGCAATGCACGAGTTGATTCGCTGCGGTACGCTGGTGACCCAATGAGGCGCTATGTTCAGGCGTTCTTCCGCCATCCGTTCCTTCTGACGATGCCCATCGTCCTTGCCGTTGCGATCAGTCTCGGCTATCAGGTTCGGCAGCCAAGGAGCTACAACGCCGCCGCCTCCATGTGGTGCGACGTTCCCGTGCCCAACCAGTCGTCGATCTTCTCGGGCACATCGGAACTGCCGTCGGCATCGCAGTCGGTCGTGCTCACCGAGCTGCTCGCCACCCGGGAATTTCTCTCCAAGGTCGGTCAGAGCGGTCCCTGGTCCGGTTACCTGACCGCGCACCCGGGGGCGGACGGGGACAGGCTGCTGTTCCAGCTCGCCAGCCAGGTCTCGGTGGGCACCCCGGGTCCCCACGTCCTCGCCATCACCACCAAGGGCGCCTCGCCCGAGGATGCCCTCGCCCTCGCCAAGGCCGTCTCCGACGCGTACGTCGCCGAGGTGAACGCAACGCAGCGCAGCCGGGCACAGTCCTCGGTCGGCTTCTACAAGCTCCAGGTCGATCAGGCCCAGACGGCGCTGACCGCAGCGCAGGACAAGCTCACGAAGTACCTGGCCGCGAACGCGACCAGCGGTCCCCTGGGTGCCCTGACGGATGCGACAGTGACCCAGCTCACCCAGGCCGTGTCGGTCGCCCAGAGCAACTACGACCAGGCCGCCTCCCATCTCACCGACGCGGGAGTGGGCCTCTCCACCGTTGCGGATTCCGGCGTTCTCCGGATCTTCGATACGCCGAGGACCACCGGGCTTCCCCTCAGCCGGAAGAAGAAACTTATCTTCGGGGGGGTTGCCGGACTCTTCGCCGGCGCGATGGTCAGCTTGTTCATCCTGATCTTCCTTGTGGTCGGTGACCGGGCGGTCCACGGCACGGGGGATCTCGAAGATCTCCTGGGCATGCAGGTCGTTGGCACCATCGACCAGTTCAAGACCAAGATCCGCGCCGGGAAGAGCGACTCGTGAGCGCCGAGATGAAGTTACCGCGCCGCCAGCGGGGCGCGGTGCCATTTTCCGTTGTGGACAACGCCAGCCGTCAGGCCCTCGCCGCCGAGCTTGGCGGAGGGGAGACGACCTTCGCTCACCTCCTCGGCCCGCACGGCGGCCTCCAGGCCAAGCAGCGGGAGCTGTGGAGCAAGCTGACCGAGGAGTGCAGCTCCGCCCTGGCGCTCATGGGCGGACCCCCGGCGGTCGGCGTCACGAGCTGCCTGCGCGGCGAGGGTCGCAGCACGATTGGTATAGCCATGGCCCTGGCCCAGAGCTTCCGCTACGACCGCACCACGCTGCTTGTCGAAGCGGACCTCGAGAAACCCTCCCTTGCCAAGACACTGGGAGCGAAGCCCGGCCCCGGGCTTGCCGACGTGTTGCGGGGCCAGCATGAGCTCGACACCTCCATCCAATGGATCTCCAAGAAGCTGGGCCTCCTGCCTGCGGGGACGGCCGGTGCGGATGCGACCCGGCTCCTCGGCCGGTTCACGGCGGGAGAGCTCATGTCGGAGCTCGTCGAACGATCCGATGCGCTCGTCGTCGATCTCCCACCCTTCTCGGGACCCGGTGTCGGGGTGGCCAGGGTCTGCCCCAGGGTCATCCTCGTCGTGCGGGCGGACTCGACGCCCGTGAAGGCGGCGCGCCGCGCGGCTGCCGAACTCGAGCGTCCCCCCGTGATCATCAACCGGGCCTCTGCCGATGTGCCTCGCTGGATGAGGAGCATGCTCCGAGAGCGTCAATGACCTGGCTCCTGGTGCTTGTGGCGTCCTTCGTTTTTCTCGGCACGAGGCGGCGGCCTCCGCGGGTCAGCGTCTTTCTGACCGCATTCATCTTCATAGCGTTCGGCGTCGCCTACGAGACGCTGAAGCTCCACCTGCTCTGATGAGCATGGTGGCGATGCCCCGGGGCGCCGGGGAGAGCGACGCCCTCCGGGCACGGCTGCTCCTGCCGGTCGCCGCGCTGGGTGCCTGTGTCGCCGGGCTGATCGCCGGCAAGCTGGCCGCCTCCCAGCACCCGCTGGTCGTCTTCGGCCTCGCCGGGCTCCTCGTGCCGCTCGCCATCTGGAAATGGCGCCAGGCAGGGGTCTTCCTGATCCTCGGAGCGGCCACGACGGTCGAGCAGTTCACCTATTCGGCCGGGACGCACCCCGGCGTCTTCACGACGCACATCCCCCTCTATGGGGGCGTCACCAAGGGAAGCGGGGTCTCGCTCCTGGACCTGCTGATCGGGCTCGTCTTCGTCTTCTGGTTGATGCGAGGCGTTCTCGACCGGACGTGGGAGGCGCCCCGGTCACCCATCTCGCGGGGTCTGATCGCTCTTCTGGCGCTCGTTGTGCTGGCCGTGGGCATCGGTCTTTCCCACGGTGGCAAGTCCCAGGTGATCCTCTATGAGGTCCGTCCGTGGTTCTACCTGTCGGTCGCCTACCTCCTGGCTGGCTCGCTCCTCCGCACACGCACGGCCCTGCGAGGCGTCATGTGGGTCCTCGTGATCGGCACCGGCTTCAAGGCCCTCCAGGGCGTCCAGATGTACATCGCCGTGCGTCACCAGCCGGTGCCCCCCGAGGTCATCCTGTCCCACGAGGAGTCGTTCTTCTTCGGGCTCTTCCTCATCTTCACGCTGAGCCTCTGGCTCTTCGGGGTGCGCGGACGCCTGCGGACCGTCGCGACCTGGCTTGCCCCCGCCGTGCTGCTGTCGGACATGGCAAACGCGCGCCGTACGGCCTGGGCCATCATTGGGACGACGCTGATCGTGCTGGTCTGCATCGCGTACTCGTCACTGCCCGAGAAGCGCCCGGCCCTCCGGCGCATGCTGCTGATTGTGGCGGGCATCTCGGCTGTCTATTTCCCGCTGTTCTGGAGCAAGGCCGGGCTCCTGGCGCAGCCCGCCCGCTCGCTGCACTCGATGATCTCGCCCGACAAACGCGATCTCAGCTCGAACCTCTACCGGGTCCAGGAGAACGCCAACCTTGCCTTCAACATCCGCCAGACTGCGTCGCTGGGCAAGGGCTTCGGCCCGCTCATCACCTATGCCCTGCCCATCACCGACATCAGCAAGATCGATCCGTTCATCGCCTTCCTTCCTCACAACAGCGTCCTCGATCTCTGGATGCGTCTCGGCATCCAGGGGGTGGTTGTGCTCCTCCTCTTCCTGGCGGCCGTGGTCGTGCGGGGGGCAGCGCTGGCGAGGAGCGGCGACCGGGAGCTGGCGGTGCTCGGGGTCCTCAGTGCCTGCGCGGTCGCCGCCTATCTCGTGCAGGGCTACAACGACATGGGCTTCTTCTGGTTCCGCATCGCACTTTGCTTCGGCACGCTGCTCGGAGCGATGGAGGCGGCGCACCGCCTCCTGGCCCGCGAAGCTGCGGCCGCGCCGGTGCCGGCGTCCGCTCGGGTTCCCGCGGTTGCGGCGGTGGCCCAATGAGGACCGAGGAAGACGTGCCGGCGCAGGGTGCTGCCCGCACGGTGCGGATCAACTCGTTCGCGGTTCGGGTTCTCAACTACCTCACCAACCACGTGATCAACAGGATCCCGAGCTACCGGCTGCGCCACGCCTGGTACCGGCGAAGCCTCGGGATCGCTATTGGGGAGCACTCCGGGATCCATCTGGGCTGCTACGTGTGGTTCTACGGCCCACACCAGGCCCGTCGCACCGGAGTGCGTATCGGTGCCTACAGCAGGATCAACCGGGACTGCTGCCTGGATGCCCGGGGCCCGATCGATATCGGGGACAACGTGAGCGTGTCGCCGGAGGTGGCGATCCTCACGACCCATCACCGCCTCGACGTGAGCGGCTTCCCGCTGGAGAGCCGGGGGGTGGTGATCGAGGACCACGTGTGGATCGGCATGCGGGCGACAATCCTGCCCGGCACGACTATTGGCCGGGGCGCGGTCGTCGCGGCCGGGGCCGTCGCACGGGGTGTCATCCCGCCGATGACCGTCGTGGCCGGTGTCCCCGCCCGCCCGGTGGGCACGCGTCCGCCCGAAGCCCTCGGCTACGTGCTGGACGGGCCGTTTCCACTCTTTGAGTGAGTGGTCGTCGTGTCGCTCGGTCGTTCGGTCCGCTCCCACGTGTCCGCCCGGAGGCCTCCCAGCAGGCGGAGGCGAGTGAGCAGCGAGGAGGCGACGTATCTGGGCGCCAGGGCGAGCGCTCGGTACGTCGCGGCCGGCGCCCCGGCCGAAGCGAGGCCGCCGAGCACGAACGTTGGGATCGAGGCGGAGGCCACCACCCAGGGCAGGACGATCCAGACCGGGCCGGCTCCCGAGATGATCACGAGGAAGCTCGCGGCGGTCCCTGCGGCGGCGACGAGGGCCAGGACGCCCAGGGGAGGGACGGCCAGGTCGACCGCGGCATCCACGAGGGACCAGCGCCGCCTGAGGGCGATCTCGCGCACCAGCTTCGGCAGCCGCGTACGGACCACGTGGAAGCGGCCCCCCTCCCAGCGCATCCGCTGCACGCTGGCGGCGCGGCCACCGGAGGGAAGCGGCGCCTGCAGGCTGGCATCGTGGGCGTAGACCGGGCGATGGCCCGCGAGGCGGAGGTCCACCGAGTACTCAAGGTCCTCGGCGCTGGTGAAGGCACCCCAGGGCATCTCCTCGAGAAGGCGGCGGCTGAACAGCATCCCGTTGCCGACGAGGTTGCACGGCAGGCCGAGCGCGGCGCGGCCCGAGAACCTGACCTTGTGGAAGAGCAGGAAACCCGCGGCCCGCAGGGTCGCGCCCGGGGAGTCGTCGTCCGGGAGGGCCAGGTACTCGCCCTGGACCGCGTCGGCCCCCGCCTCGAGCGGGGTGGCCAGGGCACCCAGCAGGCCCGGCGCGGCGACGGTGTCGGCGTCCACGACCACCACTGCGTCGGGCGGGCGCTGTGCTGCAAGCAGCTGATCCATCGCCCAGCGCAGGGCCGGCCCCTTGCCCGGAGCGTAGGGGTCGTCCCGCACGAGGACCCTGGCTCCCATCGAGGCAGCGATGCTGGCGGTTGCGTCGGTGCAGTTGTCGGCAATGACGGCCACCTCGAACAGGTCACGGGGATAGTCCTGCGAGTGCAGCGTCTCGAGGCACCGTCCGATGTAGTCCGCTTCGTTGTGGGCAGGGACGAGGACGACGAGCCGGCTCGTGGGCGCAACGAGGGTCCCGGCGGGGGGTTTGGCGAAGGCCGCAGCGGCGAGCAGGTCGAGGTAGGCGCCGGCGGCAGCCGCGGCAACGCCGGCGATTGTCAGCGGAGCCACCGTTGCCCACCGCACGAGCCGGCCGGCAGACACCCACGCCATCGATTCCACCGAGTGCTCCCGCAGTGTCGTGGTTCGGCCCAGTTCACCAAGCCCGAGGGCCCCGGCAAGGGCCCGGGTGAGAGGATACCGCCTTGGGCGTGAGGCTCCGGCGCACACCGGTCGCTCTGGCGGCGGTGGGCATCCTGTTCGTGGCCGCGACGGCCCGGCTCTTCGTCTGGCCCGCCCGCGGCGCCCCTCTGCATGCAGACGCCATCGTCCTTTTCAACGGGAACGGCGATCGCATCGACGAGGCGTTCGCCCTCGCCTATGCCCACGTCGCTCCCAACCTCCTGATCTCGCGAGGGTCACGAGACGCCACCAACTCGTGCTCGCCCCCCATCCCGGGGGTCGCCGTGACCTGCTTCGATCCGGATCCGGTGACGACCCAGGGCGAGGCGGAATTCGCCGGCCGCATGGCGGCTACCCACCATTGGCGCTCGGTGGTCCTCGTCACGAGCCGGCCCCAGGACACCCGGGCACGGTTGCGCATGGGACGCTGCTTCGACGGCAGGATCTCCGTGGCGACAGCGCCGCTCCGGAAGCGGGACTGGCCGAAGGCCCTCACCTATGAGTGGGGCGCCCTGGCGAAGGCGATGGTGATCGAGCGAGGTTGTTGAGCACGCTGTGCGCACCGTGCGACGTTGCATTCGAGCTGGAAGTTTTCCGTGCGTGCATGTCAGGAGGTGTGGGAGCCACGCTGCCCGATCGTAGGGTTGTCCTCGCCCTGACGCTCGTCCTCGCTACGGTCGGGGGCGGAGTCGTCGTCGTCCTGGCGAGCCGCCACGATGGCAGGTCGGCGTCTTCCCGTGCCGCGACCACCGCCTGTCGTCCCGGCGGCCCGTGCGCCGGTGGGACGCCCACGGCATCGGTGTCCGCCACCGGGGCGAGCCCAACCGCCACGCAGGTCGCGGTGGCGGCACCTGCCCATCGCGCGGATCCCTCCCCCACGCCCGCGGTGGCTCCCAGCCCGACGCATCCCGGCACCCCCAGCCCGACCCGCGCCGTCACCCCCGGCCCGACGCAGCTCGTCACCCCCAGCCCGACCCGCGCCGTCACGCCGCCCGCCACAGGAGCTCCCCTTCCAGCCGGGACAGTCTTCGACGAGGAGTTCAGCGCACCGACCCTCGACACCGGCACATGGGTGGCTCTCGACCGGACGGGCGACGCATCGAACAGCGAGCAGCAGTGCTACTCCCCGAGCCACGTCCGCGTTGGTGGGGGAGTGCTCACCCTGAGCACCGACGCCTCGGCCTGCCCGGACGGCAAGCCCTACACGTCGGGCGCGATCCAGATGCGGTCGTTCTCGTTCACGTACGGGACCGTGGAGTTCCGGTCCAAGGAGTCCGGGGGCAGCGGAACATGGCCGGCGGAATGGCTGCTCGGGTCCAACTGCCAGCAGACCAACGTCGCCAGCGCCGACAACGTCCCGCCCTGCGACTGGCCGAAGCCCGGTTCGGACGAGATCGACATCGCCGAGATCATGGGCCACGACCTCAGTACGGTGAACCAGGGAATCCACAGCGGAGGGAACAACGCCGGGTGCAGGGCGAGCACGACCGACGTGTCCCAGAACTGGCACACCTATCAACTGGTGTGGTCGCCGGGCTCCCTCGTCTGGAAGATCGATGGGGCCGTGACCTGCACCCAGACCGTCGGGGTCCCCACCACGCCGATGTTCCTGATCATCAACACCGCAGTCGGCGGCTCGGGCGGGGGCTCCGTCGACCCGTCCACCCTTCCCCAGACCCACCAGGTGGACTACGTGCGGGTCTCCAGGCCCTAGTTCCTTCAGAGGAGGTGGCAAGCAGTGCGCAGAGGAGGCCTCGTTCTCGTTCTGGGCCTGGTGGCGGTGACTGGCCTGATCGTGGGCGCGGTCGTCCTCACCGGGCAGCGTGACGGTGTTCCGCTGACGGTGGTCCCCACGTGCGGCACATCATTCGACTCCCCGTGCGCCTCGCAGACCTCGGGCAGCGATGCGGGCGGCCCGGCCACAGCGACAGCCTCGTCCGCCCCGGCCGCCTCCGCCTCGGCCGGGGCGGCGTCGCCAGGCCATTCGGCCGTGACGTCTGTGCCCCCCAGGCCGGCTTCGACGACCCCGGCGCCCGGTCATCCGGTGGTGACCCCCGTCACCCCCAGGCCGGCTTCGACGACGCCGGCGCCAGTCTCCCGGCCCACGGACCCTCTGGGAGTCCTGGCGGTGCACGTCTCTGGCAACCACCTGGTCAACGCCGCCGGGTCCACGATCCAGCTCCACGGCGTCAACCGCTCCGGCACCGAGTACCAGTGCGTTCACGGCCTCGGCATCTTCGACGGTCCGTCCGACGACGCCGCCGTGGCCGCGATGGCGTCCTGGCACGGCGTGAACGCTGTCCGCGTCCCCCTGAACGAGGACTGCTGGCTCGGCATCAACGGTTCGCCGAACGGTGGCGTTACGGCCGCCCAGTACCAGGCAGCCATCCAGGCCTACGTTGCCAGGCTGCACGCCCACGGTCTCTACGCCATCCTCGAGCTGCACTGGTCGGCCCCCGGGACGTATCAGGCGACCCGCCAGGAGGTCATGGGTGACGCCGATCACTCGCCCACGTTCTGGAGCGAGGTCGCCTCGACGTTCAAGGGTGACCCTGCCACGATCTTCGATTTGTTCAACGAGCCGAACAGCATCAACTGGACGTGCTGGCGGGATGGCTGCGACGTCACCAGCGGCGACGGCACCTGGCGCGTCGCGGGGATGCAGAGCCTGGTCACCGCAGCGCGCAGCACAGGAGCCACGAACGTGATCATGCTCGGGGGCCTCAACTTCTCGAACGACATCACGGGCCTGCTGCCGCCCTACCGGCCCACGGACGCCGCGAACCAGCTCGCAGCGAGCTTCCACGTCTATAACTTCAATCCCTGCAAGACCACCGCGTGCTGGGACGCAGACCTGCTGCCCGTCGTTGCCCAGATGCCGATCGTCGCCGGCGAGATCGGCGAGGACGACGGGACGGCCACCCTGATCGACGCCTTCATGGCCTGGGCAGAGCCCAAGGGCATCAGCCACCTCGCCTGGACCTGGGATACCTGGGGCTGCAGCAACGGTGCGGTACTGATCTCGGACTATGGCGGCACGCCCTGCCCCGGTTACGGCGCCGGGTACCGGACGCACCTGGCGACGCTGCCCTGAAGCCGGTGAACGGGGCTTGAGGTGTTGGGAGATTCTTTGCGAATCTGAGCCTGCTATGCGCAGCCACATTCGCAAAAAAGGATGGCAGCCCCACGGGTCCGTGCGCACGTCGCCCTGCTGCCGTAGTCTCGGCGAGTGACCACCTCTGGCCGCCACATCCTGCTGGTGTCCCCCTATGTGCCCGCCCCGTGGTTTGGTTTCGGGACAAGGGTCTACGAGCTGGTCCGCCAGCTTGCGCAGCGCCACGTCCTCACCGTCCTCTGCCCTGCGGCGCCGGAGGACGAGGCCGATGTCGAGCGGCTGCGTTCCCTGGGGGTGAAGGTCTACGAGGTGGTGAAGGCCGAGCCCGTGGGCTCCGCCCGGCGCCTCGACCAGGTCCTCTCCCTGCTGTCGCCACTGCCGTTCCACGTGCGGGAGCACCGCAGCGCGGCCATGCAGGAGGCCATCGTCTCGTCGATGGCAGCCGAGCGATTCGACATCGTGCAGCTCGAGGGCAGC
>DASXNO010000080.1:0-21867 GCA_036495025.1 Actinomycetota bacterium
CAATCTCCCGGACGGTCGCCAGTGACGTGCCCGACGGCGAGTCACGCTTCGAGGCGTGGTGCGCCTCGATGACCTCGGCGTCGGGCAGCCACGAGGCCGCCAGGCGGGAGAAGCGCAGCATCATCACCGCACCGATGGCGAAGTTGGCGGCGTGGAGGACATGGCCCTCGCCCGCTGAGGGCTCCGGCTGCTTCAGGACAGACTCCAGGTCGTCGGGCGAGATGCCGGTGGTGCCAACCACCGCATGGACTCCGTGGCCCACGCACCAGCGGATGTTGCCGAGGGCCGAGGCGGCGACGGTGAAATCGACCGCCACCTCGGCGTTCCCCTCCGCGAGGGCCTGGGGGTCGCCCGCGATCACGAGCTCCGAGCCGGGCACGCCCGCCACGTCGGCCAGCCGCCGGCCTGCGAGGGGAGGGTCGACGGCGGCGATCAGGTCCATGTCCGGGGCCGCCGCAACCGCCCGGCACACCTCGGCCCCCATGCGGCCGCCCGCCCCGAAGACGCCCACCCGGATCATGCGCGGAGCCTACACGCTGCAGCGGGCAACCTGAGGCTCGATCTCCTAGCCCGGTGGGCCGGGTACGCCTCCCCGGGCTGCCCGGGCCGCTATCGCCGCGATGGCGATCAGGTCCGTGCAGACGGTCAGGGGCACGACGGTACTGTCGAGCATCAGGTGGTACATCGTCGGGTCGGAGGCGTCCCGGTCGTAGAAGCGCCGGAGGTACAACGAGCGGACACGGTCGGTCTCCGCCTGGCGTTCCCGGGCTTCGGTCTCGCCGATGCCCTCGATCCGCATCGCCTGACGGATCCGACGCTCGACGGGGCCGTCGAGGCGGACGTGGAAGCACCGTGGGTCGTCACCGAGGAACGCCGCGCCCCCGCGGCCCCGGATCACCGCCCCCGTCGTCGCCAGCAGCTGGGCCATGCCCGCCTCGTTGCCCGCCTTGAACCGCTCCTCCTCGCTCATCCCGACGCTCGGCTGGGGCATCGCGACGCCGATGATGCCGGGCATCCGTGCTGCGGCCACGATCAGCCGCCGCAACACGCTGTCGCCCCGCTCGTCGGCAGCCAGCCCCTCGGCGCCCTCGCTGCCTTCCGTGGCAGCACCCGCGAGGTCGGAGGGCACGACGACGCTCCCGACGAAGGGGAGACCCAGGCGCTCGGCCACCTCCGGTCCCACGACGCTGCCACCCGCACCGTAGGTGGACGAGATCGTGACGACGAGGGTCGCGCCGGGGGGTCCACCCCCGGTTTCGGCGCCGGCGGGGGACGCGCACATCAGGCACCTACCTCCTGCGAGACCGACTCCGCCGGTACGACGGTATCACCCGGCACGACGGCGGGGTAGACGAACTTCCCACCGCGCATCCAGGAGGCCGCGGCCGCCACGAGGCACATGACGACCGAGGACCCGAAGGCGATGCGGAGGCCCTGGACGAACGGACCCGAGATCAGGCTCGGGAAGAACGTCCTGCCGGTCAGGTAGGCCGCGGTCGCCGGCGGCAGGGACGACAGGAGCGGGGCACCGAGCAATGTCTGGACCGGGTTGTAGCCGAGGAAGGCCGCAAAAAGGCTGCTGACGGGGGGAAGGTGGGCCACATGGGTGGCCATGGTCACCGGCACGCCCCGGGCCACGAGCTGTGCCTGCATGACCGACGGCAGGCTCGCCGCGAGCCCGGCGATCATGAAGCTGAAGAACAGGCCGATCGACAGCACCATGCCGCCGTTCTGGAAGGTCGCCCGCATCCCCGAGGCCGCCCCGCGCTGCTCCGGGGGCACCGAGTTCATGACCGCGGCGGTGTTGGGGGCGGCGAACATCCCGAAACCAACGCCGTTGGCGAACAGGAGGGCGGCGAACACGGGGTAGCGGAAGTCGGCCGGCAGCAGCATCAGCAGCCCGAAGGTGATCGCGGCCAGGATCATGCCCCCCGTGGCGAAGGGACGGGCACCGTAGCGGTCGCTCAGGGCACCGCACAACGGGCCGGCGAGCAGGAAGCCCCCGGTCAGCGGGAGCATATAGATCCCCGCCCACAGGGGCGTCCGGGCGAAGTCGTAGCCGTGGAGGGGCAGCCAGATGCCCTGCAGCCAGATGATCAGCACGAACTGCAGACCGCCGCGGCCGATGGACGACAGGAGGCTCGCCACGTTGCCGGCGAGGAACGCCCGGATCTTGAAGAGCCGCAGGTCGAACATCGGATCCTCGGTGTGCGCCTCGATGACCCCGAAGAGGATCAGCAGCGCCACCCCACCGATCAGCTCGGTGAGCACCCTGGGCGAGGTCCATCCCATCGTGTGGTGGCCGTAGGGCTGGATCCCGTAGGTGATCCCGATCAGGATGGAGACGAGGCCGGCCGCGAACGTGATGTTGCCCCACCAGTCGAGCCGGGAACGACGGCCGCCGGCCACCTCCTTCAGCTTGAGGTAGGCCCACACGGTCCCGAACAGCCCGACCGGCACGCTGACCCAGAACACGAGGCGCCAGTCGATATCTGCCAGCACGCCGCCGGCGATGAGGCCGATGAACGACCCGGCGATGCCGGCGATCTGGTTGATCCCCATGGCCATCCCCCGCTCCTCGACCGGGAAGGCATCGGTCAGGATCGCCGTCGAGTTGGCGAGCAACAGCGAGCCTCCGACACCCTGGACGATGCGCATGACGATCATCTCCATCGCACCGGCCGGCCCCCTGCTCCACGTGAGCGAGAGGCCGATCGAGGCCGCGGTGAAGATGGCGAAGCCTGCGTTGTACATCCGGACCCGCCCGAACATGTCGCCGAGCCTGCCCAGCGAGACCACGAGGACCGCGGTCACGACGAGGTATCCCTGGAGGAGCCACAGCAGATAGCCGATGTTGGACGGTTGCAGCGGGTCGAGATGGATGCCCCGGAAGATGGCCGGCAGCGAGATGATCACGATCGACGAGTCCACGCTGGCCATGAACACGCCGAGCGTGGTGTTGGACAGCGCCGTCCATTTGTAGCTCGAGGAGCGCTGCCCGGCGTCCCTCACGGCCATGGCGGACCTTCCTCACTCCGCCGGGTTGCCCCTCGCTCAGCGCGGGACCGGCGCGTTCGGAATCGTTCCCACATTTGCCCGGCCGAAGCCAGCGGCGGCGTTGCGGGACCGCCGCAGCGGCCTACGAGCCCGGCAGGCTCACCATCCCGGCAGGTCTGCGTCCTCCACGGGCCCGACGACGGTCAGGACCCGGCCCCCGGGCCGGAAGAGGTCGGCGGCCACCCGGGCGACGTCGCCGACGCCGACCGCGTCGACCCTGGCGAGCAGCTCCTCGACGGTGAGGATCTCGCCGCGCACGAGCTCGGACTTGCCGAGCCGGCTCATCCGGTTGGCCGAGTCCTCGAGCGACAGGATCAGCGACCCGCGGAGGTGGCCCTTCGCCCGCTGCACCTCGGCCTCGGTGGGGCCGTCGGCCTGGAGGTCGTCGAGGACGCCCTCGGCGATCTTGAGCACCTCGGTGGCGTTGTCGGGCATCGTCCCTACGTAGACCCCGTACATGCCGGTCTCCTGGTAGAGGTCCCGGTACGAGTACACGGAGTAGGCGAGACCGCGGCGCTCCCGGATCTCCTGGAACAGCCTCGACGACATGCCACCGCCGAGCAGGATGTCGAGCACCTCCCAGGCGAAGCGGTCGGGGTGCTCGCGGGAGTAACCCAGGCCCCCCAGCAGCAGGTGGACCTGTTCGGATTCCTTCTCGACGACGTGCAGCCGGCGCCCAGCCGATGCCGCCTCCGGCTCGCGGCGCAGGGCGGGCCGTTCGTCATCGGGGAACAGCGACGAGATCCAATCCGAGAGGCGGTCGTGGTCGATCGAGCCCGCCGCCGAGACGACGATGTTGCGCGGGTGGTAGCCGGCCCGGTGGAACTCCCGGACGCTCTCGGAGGACGCCGCGCTGACCGTTTCCACCGTCCCGAGGACGGGCCGGCCGAGCGGGTGGTCGCCGAAGACGTCCTCGGCGAAGACGTCGAAGATGAGGTCGTCGGGGGTGTCGTCCCGGAGGGCGATCTCCTCGAGGACGACCCTGCGCTCCGACGCCACGTCGTCGGGGCGGATGGCCGGCTCGGCAACCATGTCGCCGAGGTAATCCGTCGCCATCTCCAGGTCCCGGTCGAGCACCCGCCCGTGCACGCAGGTGTACTCCTTGCTGGAGAACGCGTTGGACTCGCCGCCGATGGCGTCGAACAC
The DNA here is from genome assembly GCA_036495025.1 of Actinomycetota bacterium. Lineage (GTDB taxonomy): Bacteria > Actinomycetota > CADDZG01 > JAHWKV01 > JAOPZY01 > JAOPZY01. The sequence goes on from DASXNO010000080.1 coordinate 4,204, forward strand.
CTCGGCGATGTCGAGGGCCGAGTGGCGGTCGGTCCCCTTGAACAGCAGGTGCTCGAGGAAGTGCGAGGAGCCCGCAAGCTCCGTCGGCTCGTCGCGGGACCCTGCCCCGATCCAGAACCCGATGGATGCCGAGCGCACCTCGGGCATGGCCTCGGTGACGACGCGCACGCCGTTGTCCAGGACGGAACGGACGATCATGGGCTGGGAACCGTCGAGGTCAGCCGGACCTACTCGCCCTCGGACCTGGGCGTGCGCTCACGGTCCCGGCCGCCTTCCCGCCGGGGTCCCCGCGGGCCGCCGCGGCCACGGTCGCCGCCGCGCCCACCCCGGTCGCCCCGGTCGCCGCCCCGCTCCCGGGGCTCGCCCTGGGCGTAGTCGGCGGGCAGCTCCGCCACCCTCGGCGGCAGCTCGACCGGCACGAGGGAGATCTTGCCCATCGGGTCGATGTCGGTGACCTCGACCTCGAGCGGGTCGCCCTGGTTGATCACGTCCTCCACCCGCCGCAGCCGGATGTTGCCGCCCAGCTTCGAGATGTGGACGAGGCCGTCCTTGGTCGGCGTGAGGGACACGAAGGCCCCGAAGGGAGCCGTCTTGACGACGATGCCGTTGAAGCGCTCGCCGATCTGGGGCATCCGGGGGTTGGCCAGCTCCTCGATCCGGCGGCGGGCCTCGTCGGCCGAGCCGCCCTCCTTCGAGCCGATCCGGACCGTCCCGTCGTCCTCGATGTCGATCTCGACCCCGGTGGTGGCGATGATCTCGTTGATCCGCTTGCCCTTCGGGCCGATGACCTCGCCGATCTTGTCGACGGGGATCGTGAAGGCCACGATGCGGGGAGCGGTCGGGGAGAGCTCGGACCGGGGAGCGGGCAGCGTCTCGGTGATCTTGCCGAGGATGAAGAGGCGGGCGTCGCGCGCCTGGCGCAGCGCAGCCGCGAGGACCTCGGACGGGATGCCGGAGATCTTCGTGTCGAGCTGCAGGGCGGTGACCATCGTCTCCGTGCCCGCCACCTTGAAGTCCATGTCGCCGAAGGCGTCCTCGGCTCCCAGGATGTCGGTCAGCGTGACGAACTGGCCGCCCTCGGCGATCAGGCCCATCGCGATGCCCGCCACCGGCTCCTTGATCGGGACGCCGGCGTCCATCAGGGCGAGGGTCGAGCCGCAGACGCTCGCCATGGACGTGGAGCCGTTGGAGGAGAGGACCTCGCTCACGACCCGCAGGGCGTACGGGAAGTCCATCTCGGAGGGGATCACGGGCAGCAGCGCCCGCTCGGCGAGCGCCCCGTGGCCGATCTCCCGGCGCTTCGGGCCCCGCATGAAGCCAGTCTCGCCGGTGGAGAAGGGCGGGAAGTTGTAGTGGTGCATGTAGCGCTTCGACTCGGCGACCCCGAGGTCGTCGAGCATCTGCTCCATCCGCAGCATGCCGAGCGTGACGGTCGAGAGGACCTGGGTCTGGCCCCGGTTGAAGAGGCCCGTGCCGTGCAGCCTCGGGAGGATCCCCACCTCGCAGGAGATGGGCCGGATGTCCCGGAGGCCGCGCCCGTCGATGCGCTTGCCCTCCGTGATGATGCGCTCCCGGACCAGCGTCTTCACCAGCTTGCGGAAGACCCCCTCGATCTCCCTGGCCCGCTCCGGGTACTCCGTCTCGAGCCGGGCGACCACCTCGGCCGCGAGCTCGTCCAGGCCAGTCTCCCGGGTCTGCTTGTCGGCCTCGGAGATGAGGGCGAGGATGCGGTCCCGGGCGAAGCTGCTCACCATGTCGGCGAGCACGCCGTCGTACGGGGCGGCAATCACCCACGTCTTGTTCGGGGTCCGCCGGCCGGCCTGCGCGACCAGCTCCTCCTGGTGGGCAATCGCCTCGAGGATCCAGGTCTTCGCCTCCTCCAGGCCCTCGGCGACCAACTCCTCGGTCATCTCGGGGGCCCCCGCCTCGACGAGGTCGAGGGCGATCTCGGTGGCTCCGGCCTCGACCATCAGGATGCCGGCGCCGCCGTCCTCGTTGCGCCGTCCGACGACGACGATCTCGAAGGTGGCGTTCTCGGTCTCCTGGAAGGTGGGGTTCGCCACCCACCGGCCCTCGATGTGCGCCAGGCGGACGGCGCCGACCGGCCCTTCGAACGGGATGCCCGAGAGCATCAGGGCGGCGGAGGCGCCGTTGATCGCCACGATGTCGGGCTGGTTGGCCTGGTCGACGGTCATGACCGTGGCAACGACGTGCACCTCGTTGCGGAACCCGTCGGGGAAACAGGGGCGCAGCGGCCGGTCGATCAGGCGGGCGGTCAGGATCGCCCGCTCGGTGGGCCGCCCCTCGCGCCGGAAGAAGCCGCCGGGGATCTTGCCCGCGGCGTACATCCGCTCCTCGACGTCGACGGTCAGCGGGAAGAAGTCGACGCCCTCGCGGGCGCCGCGGGATGCGGTGGCGGCGACGAGCACCGTGGTCTCGCCCACCTGGGCGAGCACTGCGCCGTCGGCCTGCTGGGCGAGGCGCCCGGTTTCGAACCGGAAGACGGGCTCGCCGATCTTGCGTTCAACGGTATGAACCTGTGTGTCTGGTGCCATGTGTGTACCTCCCATGAATGATCCGGGGAGGACGGTCCGGATGGCCAGTTCTCAGTGGTGAGGGCTCCTACCCGATCGGGAGGATCGTTGGACCCCAGTGGGCCCGGGGCTGAAGCGCTCGCCACTGACAACTGGCAGCCGTCACCGGCCGGCCTCCGAGTACGAAGAAGAGACCCTGCGCGGGTCGAGGTGTCTCCCGGTCTCCTTTCTGAACCGGCGAGAGCTACCGGCGCAGCCCGAGCTTGGCGATGAGGGCCCGGTAGCGAGCCACATCTTCCCGTCGAAGGTAGTCGAGCAGACGACGGCGGCGTCCCACCATCTGGAGGAGGCCCCGGCGCGAAGCGTGGTCGCCCCGGAACTTCTTCAGGTGTTCGGTCAGGTCCGCGATGCGTTGCGTGAGCATCGCGACCTGGACCTCGGGAGAGCCGGTGTCGCCCGGCGTACGGGCGTGCTCGGTGATGAGCTGGGTCTTGCGTGCGGTATCGAGTGGCATATGCGGCAATGCTACCACCTGCCGCGGCACGCGCCCGGATGGGGCGGGTTCTGCCGCTTCCCCGGGGTAGGCACCGGGCAATCCCGACTCTAGAATTGGGGGCGGTCCATCGAGACGGTCCTTATCGGGGGCACGACCAGGGAGGAAGAACATGGCAATTCTGTGCATTATGCAGCTCCCTCCGCAGGTGACCCTCGACAACGTGCTGGCGGTCTCGGCGGAGATCGCTGCGGGTGGACCTCCGACCGGCGGCATCAGCCACGCCGTCATCGTCGACGGCGGCCAGGTCAAGATCTTCGACATCTGGGAATCGGAGGAGGCCTTCGAGGCCTTCAGCCGGGACCGGCTGGCGCCTGCGGTCCAGAGGCTGATGGGCGGGGCGGATCCCGGCGAGCTGCCCCTCCCCGAGGTCCAGGCCTTCGAGGCCCACGACGTCATGGCCATCGGGGTCTAAGGGCTCTTCAGGTCAGCAGCCGCCTCACCTCGGCCACGTCGTCCTTGATCGCCGCGGCCAGCTCCGCCTCCGTTGGGAAGGCCTGCTCCGGGCGGAGGTGGGCGGCGAAGGAGATCTCGCCCTCCTCGCCGTAGAGGTCACCGTCGAAGTCGAGGGCGTAGGCCTCCAGGGTCACGGGGTTGTGCTCGCCATAGGTGGGGTTGGTGCCGACGCTGATCGCGCTGACGAGCCGCTCGTCGCCGACGATCAGGTGGCCGGCGTAAATGCCGAGCCCCGGCAGGCAGAAGTTCTCCGGCGGGTCGATGTTGGCGGTCGGGAACCCGAGGCCCACCCCGCGGCCCTTGCCCCGGACGACCCGGCCCGGCACCTGGTGGCGGCGGCCCAGGGCCCGGTTGGCCCACGCCAGGTCGCAGTCGGCGATCGCCCGGCGGATCGCCGAGGACGACACCGGGCGCCCGTCGAGCTCCCGGAGCGGGACCGCCTCGAAGGAGAACCCGAGCTCGCGGCCCATCGTGGCCAGCATCGCGGTGTTGCCCCGGGCCTTGTGGCCGAACCGGAAGTTCTCGCCGACGACGACCGCCCGGACCCCGAGGCCCCGGACGAGCATCTCCGAGACGAACGCCTCCGGCTCCACCAGCGACAGGCTGCGGTCGAAGGGGATGACGAGCACCCGGTCGATCCCGGCCTCCTGGAGGAGCTTGGTCCGCCGCGGCGCGGTCGTCAGGGCGAGCGGCGCATGCCCGCGGAGCACGGCCTGGGGGTGGGGGTCGAAGGTCACGACCGCGGGTGTCGCCCCGGCCGCCCGGGCATGGGCCTTGAGGCGCTCGAGGATCGCCCGGTGCCCGAGATGGACGCCGTCGAAGTTGCCGATGGTGACGGCCAGGGGTGCCGGATCGCTCATCGAGAGCCCGCAGGAAATCTTTTTGCTGTTTCACCGCGTTTTCCGCGGTCAAACAGCGTTTTGATTTCTTCGGTCACATCAGCACCGCCGCGGGCCGAAGCCCCGCCCCCTGCCGGCGGTAGACGGCGAGCAGGCGCCCCTCGGGGTCGAGCACGGCCACGGGGCGTCCGTTGGTGCCGCCAGGACCGGGGCCCGGGCCGGGATCGGCCAGCGAGCCGCCGTGGCCGACCGCCCGGAGCTCATCGCCGGAGACGGTCACCGACTCGTAGTCGCGCAGCGCGGCCTCCATCGGCAGGATCGCGGCACGGAGGGCAGGAGGATCCATGCCCTCGAGCTGCGCCACGGTGACGGCGTCGGCCTCCCCCAGCGAGCCGACGGCGGTGCGGCGAAGTGCCCGCAGGTGGGCGCCGCAACCCAGCCGCTCGCCGATGTCGGCGGCCAGCGTGCGCACGTAGGTGCCGCTCGAGCAGCGGACCTCGAGGGTGGCCTCCCAGGCGGCGGCGTCGAAGCGTGCGACGTCGAGGGCGTGGACCGTGACGGTGCGGGCGGGGCGCTCGACCTCTTCGCCGCGTCGGGCCGCCCGGTAGAGGCGCTGGCCGCCCACCCGCACCGCCGAGACCATCGGGGGGACCTGCTGGATCTCGCCCACCATCTCGGCGGCCGCGGCCCGGAGCTCGTCGAGGCCGAAGCTGCAGGCGCGCTCATCGAGGACCGTGCCGGTGGCGTCCTCGGTGGTGGTCGTCGCGCCGAAGGCCACCTCGGCCCGGTACGTCTTGGGAAGTGCCTGCAGGAACTGCAGGATACGGGTCGCCCGCTCGAGGCCGACGAGCAGGATCCCCGTCGCCGGGGGGTCGAGCGTCCCGGCGTGGCCCACCCGCTTCGTGGCGAAGAGGCGCCGCACGCGGTTGACGACGTCGTGCGACGTCGGCCCGGCGTGCTTGTCCACGACGAGCAGCCCGTCAGGCGCCGGCACGCTCTGGGGAGCCGGCTCCCGCCGGCGCGAGCGCGGAGCGGATCGCTGCGATGGTCTCCTCGACCCCTCCCGGGGCCGGGAACCCGGCCGCCCGCGCATGGCCCCCGCCGCCGAAGGCCGCCGCGATCTGCGCCACGTCGACGTTGCCCCGCGAGCGCATCGACACCTTGTAGTGCCCCGGCTCGGTTTCCTTCAGCAGCACCGCCACCCCCGCCTCCCGGACGGAGCGCAGCTGGTTGATCATGTCCTCGGCCTCGTCGAGCCTGGTGCCGGCCAGGTCCTTGAGCTCCAGCCAGCTCCAGACGAGCCCGTCCTCCAGCCTGGCCCGTGAGAGCACCATCCCCAGCGTGTGCAGGTAGCCGAACGGCGCCGACTCGAAGATCTCGTTCGACACCCGGGTGTGGTCGACGCCCCGGTCCCGGAGATCGGCGGCGACCCGGAGCGTCGCCGGGGAGGTGCTCGAGTACTGGAAGCGGCCGGTGTCGGTGACGATGCCCGTGTAGAGGGCGGTGGCCTCCTCGGTGTTCGGGGTCCCGCCCATCCGCCGGATCAGCTCGTAGACGAGCTCGCAGGACGATGCCGCATCGGGGTCGACAAGGTTGAGATCCCCGAAGCCGAGGTTGGTTGCGTGGTGGTCGAGGTCGATGCGAGTCCCGGCCGCCTTGAACACACCCAGCAACGCGTCGAGGCGCGTGTCCTGGGCGCAGTCCACCGCGAGGAACACCTCCGGCGCCTCGGGCGGGTCGCCGCCGACGAGGTCGAGGCCGGGGAGGAAGGCGTACTGCGGCGGGACGCGAAGCTGCGCGCTCCCCCACCCCATCCAGACCCGCTTGCCCAGCCGGCGAAGGAACAGGCCGATGCCCAGCATCGATCCCAGGGCGTCGCCGTCGGGGAAGATGTGGCAGGCGACGGCGACCTCCTTCGCGGCGGTCAGGGCTTCGACGGCGCGGTCCCACTCCTTGTCATCGATCATCTTCGGGCTCCTCCAGCGCCGGGATGACCGGTGGCTTCGACACTCCGGCCTCGCGGAGGAGCTGCTCGATGCGCTCGCCGTAGGCGGCGGTCGTGTCCTCGAGGACCTCCAGCGAGGGGAGGAACTTGAGCCGGACCTCGCGGCCCAGCGTCGCCCGCAGGTGGGGCACCGCATGACGGATCGCCTCCATGGAGGCCTCCCGCGCCTCGTCCGTCCCGAGGACGCTCACGAAGACCTTCGCCTGCCGCAGGTCCGGCGACATCTTCACCGACGTGACGGTCACGAATCCGATGCGCGGGTCCTTCAGGTCCTGGAGGGCCTCGCCGAGCACCTCCCGGGCAAGCCGCTCGACCCGCTCGGCGCGGGGATAGGTCCTAGGCATCGTCCGGACTCACCACGTCGACCGTGGCGCCGAGGACCTCGATGGCGTACTGGTTCCGCACATACCGTTCCATCTCCATCAGCATCCTCTTGGCGTGGAACGAGGACTCGGACACGCACGACACGGCGATGGCCCCGCGCTGGCGAAGTTCCTGGTGATCGACCTCGGCCACCCCGGCGTTGAACTTTGTCCGCAACCCTCCCACGATGTGGCGCACGACCTGACGTTTGTCCTTCAGCGACGTGGAGCCCGGCACGAGAAAGTCGTAACGGGCGATGCCGACGAACATTAGCTGGTCGCCGATCTAGTCGCGGGGCAGCTCGCGCACCTCGAAGGCTTCGATCACGTCTCCCTCTTTGATGTCGTTGAAGCCCTCGAGGGTCATGCCGCACTCGAAGCCTGCCGCCACCTCACGGACGTCGTCCTTGAACCGCTTCAGGGTGTCGATGCGGCCGGTGAAGACCACGGTGCCGTCCCGGAGCAGACGGGCGCGGGCGCCCCGGACGACCTTGCCATCGGTGACGTAGCACCCGGCGACGACGGCCCGCGGGATGCGGAAGGTTGCCCGGACCTGGGCAGACCCGAGGACGAACTCCCGCTCCTCGGGGGCGAGGAGGCCCCGGAGGGCCTGGCTGATGTCGTCGAGAAGCTGGTAGATGACCTGGTAGGTACGGACGTCCACGCCCTCGCGCTCGGCGAGCTGCCGGGCGCCGGCGTCGGGCCGGACCCCGAAGCCCACGACGATGGCGTCGGAGGCCTGGGCCAGCGTGACGTCGCTCTCCCCGATCGCCCCGACACCCCGGCGCAGGATGTTGAGCCGCAGGTTGGCCCGGTGCATCTTCGTGAGCGATTCGGTGAGGGCCTCCAGCGAGCCCTGGGTGTCGGCCTTCAGGATCAGCCGGAGCTCGGGAACGTCGCCGGTGCGCGTCTTGAAGAGCAGGTCCTCGAGGGTTGCCGGCTTGGCCCCCGCCACGAAGTCGGCCGCCCGCTGGCGTGCCTCCCGCTCCTGGGAGATGCGCTTGGCCTCCCGCTCGTCCTTGACGACGAAGAACTCGTCGCCGGCCTGGGGCAGGCGCGACCAGCCGCTGACCTGGACCGGCTGCGCCGGGCCCGCCTTGGGGACGCTGTGGCCGTTCTCGTCGAGCATCGTGCGCACCCGAGCCCAGGCAGAACCACAGACGACGGCCTGGCCGGGCTTGAGCGTGCCCTTCTGGACGATGAGCGTGGCGACCGGGCCGCGGCCGCGGTCGAGGTGGGCCTCGATCGCGTGGCCCCGGGCCGGGACGTTCGGGTTGGCCTTGAGGTTCTGCATCTCCGCCACGAGGTGGACCATGTCGAGGAGGACGTCGAGGTTGGTCCCCGCCTTGGCGGAGACGTCGACGAAGACCGTGTCGCCGCCCCACTCATCGGGTGTGAGCCCCAGCTCGGAGAGCTGCTGGCGCACCCGGGTGGGATCGGCTTCCGGCCGGTCGATCTTGTTGACGGCCACGAGCACCGGCACGTGCGCCGCCTTGGCGTGGTCGAGGGCCTCCACCGTCTGGGGCTGGACGCCGTCGTCGGCCGCCACCACAAGGATGGCGACGTCGGTGACCTGGGCGCCGCGGGCCCGCATCTGCGTGAAGGCCTCGTGGCCAGGGGTGTCGATGAAGGTCGTGGCCAGGCCGTCCTTGCCGTGGACCTGGTACGCGCCGATGGCCTGCGTGATGCCGCCGGCCTCGAGCGAGAGCATCTCCTTCTTGCGGAACTGCTGCAGGATCGAGCTCTTGCCGTGGTCGACGTGGCCCATGACGGTGACGACCGGCGGTCGCGTCTCGAGGGCCGCATCCTCTGCCTCCTCGGCGGCATCGGGAGCCTCCTCCTCGGGGGCCACGGAGACATCGTCGGCGACGGACACGATCCGCACGGGCACGTCGAACTCGTTGGCGAGCACCTCGATCTCGTCGTCGCTGAGCGACTGCGTGATGGTCTTCATCTCGCCGAGGCGCATGAGCATCTTGATGACGTCCGTCGGGGACTTGCCGATCTTGCCGGCGAAGTCCGTGACCGAGGCGCCGCGGGGGATCATGATCTCGCTCGCCGCCGGGGCTGCGGGGGCCGCCGGTGCTGCGGCGAGGACCGGGGCTGCGGCGGGTGCGGGCGCGGGCGCGGCAACCGGCTGCGGCCGGGGGCCACGAGTCGGTGGGGCCGGTGCCGGGGCTCGGGGTGCGGCCGCCCTCGGGGCAGGCGCGGGGGTCGCGGAGGTGGCCGAGCCGTTCCTCACCAGCCCGCGCAGCTTCGCCGCATCCGCGTCTTCAATGGTCGACGCATGGTTGCGGACGTCCACACCGAGCTTGGTCAGCATGTCAACGGCGTCCTTCGACGCCAGCCCAAGCTCCTTCGCGATCTGGTGCACTCTCATCTTCGCCATCTCTGCCCTAACTCCCACCTTCGCCCCTCAACTCCTGAGCGCTGTGCTCCCTAAGATACTCCACTGCCTCCGCCCCCAGTCTGGCTATTTCCGCCCGGCCGACCGCCGTTCGCAGCGCCCGGGCAAGGCCGCCCCGGCGCAGCGCCTTGTCGATGCAGGCCGGGTCGGGGCAGCAGTACCCGCCCCGCCCCGGCCGCCGCTGCTCCGGGTCCATTTCGATGCCGTGCGACTGCCGCACGAATCGGAGAAGCTCCTTCTTCGGTCGCCGGGTCCGGCAGGCAGCGCACCGGCGGACCGGCGCCGCCGGTCCCACTCCTTGCCCCAAGGGACCCGACCTTATCTTTGCCCCGGGATGCCCCGGGCCCGAGTGGTTACGAAGCCCCGGCCCCCGCCTCCGCCGGCCCGGCTCCCCCGGCCACGGAGGGAACCCCGGACTGCGCCATCGCCGGGGCGGCCTGCTTGCGCACCTGCTCCTGGGAGAGCTGGCTCTCGCTCTTGATGTCGATCCGCCAGCCGGTGAGCCGGGCGGCCAGCCGGGCGTTCTGGCCCTCCTTGCCAATGGCGAGGGAGAGCTGGAAGTCCGGCACGATCACCTCGGCCGTCTGGGTGTCGGGGTCGATGCGGACCTCCTTCACCTTCGCCGGCGAGAGGGCGTTCGACACGAAGCGGGAGGCGTCCTCGGCCCACGGGATGATGTCGACCTTCTCCCCCCGAAGCTCGTTGACGACCATCCGCACCCTCGATCCCTTCGGCCCGACACAGGCCCCGACCGGGTCGACGTTGGACTCCCGTGAGGTGACGGCGATCTTGCTGCGGTGGCCGGCCTCGCGGGCAACCTGCTTGATCTCGACGATGCCGTCGACGATCTCGGGCACCTCGAGCTCGAACAGCTTCTTGATGAGGTTGGGGTGCGTGCGCGAGCAGATGATCTGCGGCCCCCGCGGCGAGCGACGGACCTCGACGATGTAGGCCTTCATCCGGGAGCCATGGTCGTAGCGCTCCCCCGCCACCTGCTCCGCCTGCGGCAGGAGTGCCTCGACGCCCTTGCCGAGGTCGAGCAGCACGTAGCGCGGGTCGGCCTGCTGGACGATCGCCGTGACGATGTCGCCCTCCCGGCCCGAGTACTCGCCGTAGGTGATCTCGCGCTCCGCCTCCCGGATCCGCTGCAGGATGACCTGCTTGGCGGTCTGGGCGGCGATCCGACCGAAGTCGGCCGGCGTCTCCTCCGGCCATTCCTTGCTCAGCTTGAGCTCGCCGGTCTCCTCGTCCTCCTCCACCTCCTGGGCGAAGACGGTGACGTCGCCACTCTTGCGGTCGATCTCGACCCGGGCGTCGTCGCCGGCGGCAATAGGGGAACGCTTGTAGGCGGCGGCGAGCGCCTGCTCGAGCGCCGTCATCACGCTTTCGAATGAGATGCCCTTCTCCCGCTCAACCAGGTGAATGGCGTCCAGATCGATCGGATTCATAGTCCCCCCCGCGTCCCTTTGAGTTCTCTCTCCCAATCAACAACTAACCGGGCCTTGGACACCCCGACGTACGGGATTTCCACGACCTCCTGCGGCTCTCCGACCGCGAGCACAAACGACTCGTCGCCCGCAGAGCGGATGGTGCCGGTGTAGACCCGCTGCCCTTCGATCGGCTCCTGGCAGCGGACCTTCACCTGGCGACCCTCGAACCGGCGGTAGTCCGTCGGCCGCACCAGCGGCCGCTCGATGCCCGCCGACGCCACCTCGAGCGTGTAGCGGCCCGGGATGGGGTCGTCAGCGTCAAGAGTTCGCGAGATCTCTTCGGAGATCTCGACAATCTCGTCGAGCGAGACCGAGCCCTCGGACCGGTCGACGGTGAGACGGAGCATCTGCCCCATCGACTCGCCGCCGAGGCTGAACGTCACGAGCTCGACCCCGTGGGCATTGAGAATGGACTCGCAGGTGGCACGAACCGCGTCGGCAACTTCCGGCCGGGGCATGCTCACCTCCCATTTAGAGCCTCAAGGTCCCTGTGTATGCGCTGAAAATCTCCTGCCATTGCCCCCGGAACATCCCTGCCCCACGAGCACGCGTCAAAAAAAGAAGTGGGCCCTGGCCCACTCCGCCCATCGGTTAAAGCTTCTGGGGCAACGCTGGCGGGCGTTGCTCCGATCAAAGTATACGCCCCTTTTGGAACCCGGAGCTGGAACCGGATCTGGAAGCGGAGTCGGAGCCGGCCGGCAACTTCGTCGAGTGGCTGGGTAGGATCGGATTCCTGAACCAGGATATCCCCCCGTCCCGAGGATGCGCCGAATGAGCCGTATATGGGATCTATCCCTTCCCATCAGCCCCGACATGCTGACCTGGCCCGGAGACCCGCCTGTCCGGATCGAGCCCGCGCACCGGATCGCCAGGGGGGACGCCGCCAACGTCTCGGAGCTCCACATGGGCACCCATACCGGGACCCACGTCGACCCGCCGCACCACTTCCTCGACGGGGCGGCGACCGTCGAGTCGCTGCCCCTCGACGTGCTGATGGGCGACGCCGTCGTCGTCGAGATCCACAAGCCCACCGGGACGATCGGCCCGGAGGAGCTCGAGGCTGCCGCCCTTCTCGAGAGCGACACCCGTGTGCTGTTCAAAACCCCCAATTCAGCAATCTGGGCCGAGCCGCACCCCGAGTTCCCCGCCGAGTACGTGGCAGTCGGCCCCGAGGGGGCGGCGTGGCTCGTCGAGCACGGCATCCGCCTCGTCGGGGTCGACTTCCTGTCGGTCGAGCGGCGGGGGGCGCCCGGGCACCCCACCCACGTCACGCTGCTGGGGGCCAGGGTGATCGTGATCGAGGGGCTGAACCTCTCCGGCGTTGAGCCGGGCCGCTACCGGCTGATCTGCCTGCCGATCAAGATCCTCGGCGGCGACGGGGCCCCGGCACGGGCGGTCCTCCTCGAGGCCTAATTTTCCACTCGACCCCCCTGGTGTGAGCCCGCCTCAGTAGGCCTGGGCCCAGACCGCGAGCTCGGTGGCGGGCTCGCCGCAGACGATGCAGGCGCCCTCAACCGGTGCCGGGTCCAGCGGCAGGGCCCGGATCGTCGCCCTGGTGTCCGCCTTCACCTTGTCCTCGCATGCCGGGCGGCCGCACCACGGGGCCTCGACGAAGCCGCCCGGATCCTTGATGAGCGCCTTCAGCTCCTCGTACGAGGACGGCCGGAACGTCCGGCCCTCCCGGAAGACCAGCGCCTGGGCGAACAGCTCGTCCTGGATGCCGTCCAGCACGCCGGGGATGTGCTCGGCGAGGCCCTCGAGGGGGACCGGCGACTTCCGGCGCAGGTCGCGGCGGTAGAGCACGACCTCTCCCTCGGCGACATCCTTGGGGCCGATCTCCAGGCGCACCGGCACGCCCTTCAGCTCCCATTCGTTGAACTTGTAGCCGGGCCGGTGCTCCTCCCGGTCGTCGGTGTGGACCCGGATTCCCGCCGCCTCGAGGGCCGCCGCGACCGGCGTCACGGCCTCGGTGACCATCACCTTCTCCTCGTCGGTACGGTAGATGGGCACGATGACGACCTGGATCGGGGCCAGAGCGGGCGGCAGGCGGAGGCCCGCGTCGTCGCCGTGGGCCATGATCAGCGCGCCGATCAACCGGGTCGACACGCCCCAGGACGAGGCCCACGCGTAGTCCTCCCGGCCGTCGCGTCCGAGGAACCGCACGTCGTAGGCCTTGGCAAAGTTCTGGCCGAGGTAGTGCGAGGTGCCCGCCTGCAACGCCCGGCCGTCGCGCATCAGCGCCTCCATCGTGAAGGTCTCGACCGCACCGGCGAAGCGCTCCGAGGCGCTCTTGCGGCCGAGCCGCACGGGCAGGGCCAGGTCGCCCTCAACCGTGGCCCGGTAGACCTTGTCGAGGATGGTCCGGGCCTCGGCCATCGCCTCGCCTGAGGTCTCGTGGGCGGTGTGGCCCTCCTGCCACAGGAACTCGGTGGTCCGGAGGAAGAGCCGGGGGCGGAGCTCCCACCGGACGACGTTCGCCCACTGGTTGTAGAGCAGCGGCAGGTCGCGGTAGCTCTGGATCCAGCGGGCGTAGGTCTCCCAGATGATCGTCTCGGACGTGGGCCGGATGATGAGCGGCTCCTCCAGCTTCTCGCCACCGGCGTGGGTGACGACGGCCACCTCGGGGGCGAAGCCCTCGACGTGCTCGGCCTCCTTCTCCAGGAGCTTGGCGGGGATGAGCAGGGGGAAGTAGAGGTTCTGGTGGCCGGTGTCCTTGATGCGGCGGTCGACCGCCTGCTGGATGCGCTCCCAGATGGCGAAGCCGTAGGGCCGGATGACCATCGTGCCGCGCGCCAGCGAGGGCTCGGCCAGCTCGGCGCCCTTGACCACCGCCTGGTACCAGGCGGGGAAGTCCTCAGACTGCTTGGGGAGTGCCACGGCGCAAGAGTCTACGTCCGTTCGGGGGTGTCGCTCGGAACGGGTGGGCCGCCGGCGGACGCCGCTGCGCTGAGCCTCGCTTACTGTGCCGCGTCCCAGCCCCGCCAGGTCGTCCGCTCGGCCGCCGGGGTCCGGCGGGACAGCGGCCGGGGCTCGCCGACCGGACGGCCCAGGTAGACGAACGACGCCACCTCTTCTCCGTCCGCCAGCCCGAGGAAGTCCCGCACCTCGGGGGCAGCGGCGGCAGCCCCCGTCCGCAGGTATGCCGCCAGGCCGGTCGCGTGGGCTGCGAGCAGCAGGTTCTCGATTGCCGCCCCCAGTGCGTACCGGTCCTCGACCTCCCGGGCTCTGGGGTGGTCGCTCGGGACGTAGACCACCGCGATGATGACCGGCGCCCTGCGGGGGCGGGCCCGCTCGACCTGCACCTTCATCTCCAGGTCGTGGGCCCCTGCGTGCTGCCGGCGGACGCTCTCGCCCATTGCCTCCCCCAGGTCCTCGAGGGCCTGGCCGGTCAGGACGACGAACCTCCACGGCTCGGTGAGATGGTGGTTGGGAGCCCGGACCGCGGCCTCGAGGAGCGGCATCACGTCCGACCGGGTCGGCGGGCAATCACACATCGACATCACGCTCTGTCGGGTGTGGATGGCGTGTAGGGCGTCCAGTCTTTGCCTCCGACGATCGCGGCCCCCAGTGAGGGCGAGCACAGTCCGGCCATCCTACGCTCCGAGTTCCGGGCTTTCCCTCGGGTGCTCCCGGCACGGTTTGGTGGACGGCTCCCGCCCTTGACATCACCGCCCGGCTGACCACAGGATCGGCCACTGCCCCGCTACCCCCCGAGCCAGCGAGGTCAACTCCGGATGTTCCGGTTCGCGATCGAGCACGAGACGGCGCTGCTCCGGATGGACGGGTCTTTCGCCGATTTCTCCAACACCACCTTCGGCGAGCTCCAATCCGTCGTGGAGCGCCTTCCCGAGTACGCGGCGGACTACCCGCCGCTGCACGTCGACGAGCTCGGCATCAAGCGCAAGCGCTGGTACGTCGAGGGCTTCGAACGTTTCAGCGGCCTGGGCCGGTACCTCGGCAGCGATGCGAAGGGCATCGAGACCCGCACCGTCGTCCATCCCACGATCACTTCGGCGGTCCGCAGCCTCCAGGAGGACTTCGCCGCGCTCGCGGGCGAGTCGAGGGCCGCCGGCTTTCTTCCGGTGCCCATCAGCTTCAACCCCTTCCGGTCCGTGTTCCGGCCCCGGCCGCCCCTGAACGGCTGGGAGCGGGAGCATCGCCACGCCTCGCCGGAGCGGCGGACGGCAGTCATGCACATGGCGACGTACGGGCCGGACCTCAATCTTTCCGTCGGAGGGATGCCCGACGGCGAGATGATCGACGTCGCCCGGCGGCTGACCTTCCTCAGTCCCTACATCGTCCCGTTCAGCTTCTCCTCCCCGTTCGCCGACGGAGGTCTCTGGGGCGGGTTCTCGAGGCGCACCCACGGCCGGACGGGCCGGCGGCCGGCCGTCCTGGTGTTCCTCCACGACCGGCGCAACCTGCTCCCGTCCGATCCGTCCCTGACCGTTGCGGCCCGCCTGCCCGCCGAGGCGGGCCGGATCGAGTTCAAGGCGTTCGACACCTGCGCCGATCTCGACCTCTACGGAAGCCTCCTCGCCCTGCTGAAGGGGCTCGTGCTCGACCGCAGGACTGCGGGGCGGCGGACGACGCCGGACGCCCGGCTCCACCAGCGGTCGAGCCTCGGGGGCTTCGACGACCCGGAGATCCGCGCCGGGGCCAGCGCCGCCCTCGACGCCGCCGAGACGGCACTCGGCGAGGACCCGGACCGGGACCGCCTCGGGCCGTTGCGGGCGATGCTCCACGCCCGCGTCACCCCGGCCCACACGATCATCGAGGCCTACCGGCGGGGTGGTCCGATCACTCAGGTGCTCCGGGACGTCGGGGAGGCCGCGCGGTACGGGCGGGCGCGGATCGCCGTGCCGTCCCGAGAGTAGGGCCGGGCCATCGCCGGGGAACGGGAGGAGCCCGAAGGACCTGCCGTGGTGCTTTGCCGCGGCGACGACGGCTGCACGCCGGCGGAGCGGGACGCCCTCGGGGCGCTCGGGGCCGCCCACCCCGATCTTGCCGCCACGTTCGGCCCGGCGCTGCGCCAGGCTCGGGCCGTGGGTCTGGGCAAGCTGTGGGGCGCGCTGGCCCGGGATCGGCTCGGCGGCATCACCGTGGTCCGGGGGGAATGCCACACGACCCTCCGGCTGCCCGACGGCACGGGCGTGCGGGGTCCGAGCCGGCTCACCGAGATGTTCGCCGAGTACCCCCCTGGCCTGTCGGTCACCCTGAGCCGGGACGGCCACGCCATCGATCACCCGGCAGCGCTGCTCGACGCGGTCATCCGGTCCCTCCCGGGCGGGGCGTGTTCCACGCAGTGGCGGCAGCTCTCGGACGAGGTCGCCAGCAGCGTTGCCAACCACGCCCTCGCCCTCGTCGGCGAGTCCTGGCGCCGGGAGCGGCGGCACGAGCCCGGCTCCCCTGGCGCGCTGGCGTGGGCCCGGCGGCGCTCGGCGGCCGGCATGGAATTCAGCCCGCTCGCCGTCTTCGAGCAGGCGGTCGTCGACGGCCACCCGCTGCATCCGTGCGCCCGCATCCGTGGCGGGATGACCCCCGACGACCTCCTCGCCCACGCACCGGAGTGGGCGGACGAGGTCGCACTCGGCGTCGTCGCCGTCGAGCGGACCGCATACCGGGAGGTCCGTCTGGCGAAGCAGGGGATGACCTGCCTCGTGGAACGCTGGCACCCCCTCGCCGCCATCGCCGCATCGGCGCACCTGCGCAGCATCGGCCGGGACCCCTCCGACTACGAGCTCCTCCCCGTCCATCCCTGGCAGCTTCGCCGCACCGTCCCCGAGCGGTACGAGACAGCGCTCGGCGACGGCCGCATCGTGGTCGTCCCCCGGGCGGCGATCCCCGGCCGCCCGCTGCTCTCCCTCCGCACCTTCGCCTCCGGGGCGGACCGCCGAGGCCCCCACTGGAAGACGTCCGTGGACATCCGCCTCACGACCGCAGTCCGCGTCGTGTCCCCGGAGGCTGCCCGCAACGGGCCGGTGATCTCCGGGGTCGTCGCGGAGATCTGCCGGCGCGACAAGGGGCTCGGAGGACGGTTCCATGCGCTTCCCGAGCTTGCGAGCGGGAGCTACCGGCCGTCAGCAGACGACCCGCCCGGCGCCGCGGCGAGCCTCGCCGCCATCGCCCGTGACTCGCCCGAGCGCCACGTCGCCGCGGGAGAGCTCGCCCTCCCCGCCGCGGCGCTCGCGACGCGCTCGCCGCTGACCGGGCGGCCCCTGCTCGCCGACGTGCTCGAGGAGGTCGAGCTCGGACCCGGGCGCCGATCCCTTGCCGACGCGGCGGCATGCTTCCTCGACGCCTACTGCGCCTGCTCGCTCCCGCCGCTGCTGACGTTGCTGTCGGGGTGGGGCGTCGCCCTGGAGCCGCACGGCGAGAACGTCGTCGTCGTCCTGCGGCGGGGCCTGCCGGTCAGCGTCCTGTACCGGGACTTCGGCGGCATCCGCGTCAGCAGGTCCCGCCTCGCCCGCCGCGGCGTGGCCCCGCCGCCCCTGTCGGGCGCCGTGCCCACGGAGGACGAAGAGGGGCTGCGCGCCAAGTGCCTGTTTCCGCTGCTCGTCACCAACCTCGGGCAGGTCGTGGCCGCGCTCAGCTGCGCCGGTGCCTGCGACGCGGGGCGGCTCTGGGAGATCGTCGGACGCCACTGCCGTGGCGCCCATGCCGAGCTGCAGCGGGAGACTGCCATCCGGGCGCAGGCCAGCCGGGACGAGGAGGCCCTGTTCGGTCCGACCCTCCCGGTCAAGTCGATGCTGCGCATCCAGCTCTCCGCCACACCGCACGTCCCCCAGTGGGTGGACGTACCGAACCCGCTCCATCGAACCGGGTGACCCGGGGGCTCACCGAAGTGCGTCCTTATCTCCCCGCGGGCCCTTACTCCCGCTCGACATCCCGGTGGACAACCGTGCAGGGATAGCCCTTCTCCTGCAGGAAGCGGGCGATCTCATCGGCGATCACCACGGAGCGGTGTTTGCCACCGGTGCAGCCGACGGCGATCGAGAGGTAGTGCCGCCCCTCCTGG
>DASXNO010000081.1:0-8060 GCA_036495025.1 Actinomycetota bacterium
GCGGCGGAGACGAGCCGTCGGCCGGGAGGGCCACGATCTCGTTGATGGGCTCCCGCCCGGTCACGTGGCGCTCCCGCACACAGATGACCCAGGTCCCGTCGGGCGTGACGACGCCGTCCGCATAGCGGTCACCCCGCGGGATCAGGGGCTCCGGGCTGATCGCCCTGGGCGCCTCACCCGGGTCGACCCGGTACAGGCGCTGGTCCTCGAAGTTGGTGAAGAAGACGGTCGACCCGCTGACCCAGTAGCTCCCCCCGCCGTACTCGTGGACCATCGTGCGGGCGTTGTATCCCTCGGGGACGACATCCGCCACGGTTCCGTCCGCGGAGCGACGGACCACGACGCTGCGGCCACCCTCGTCGGGTCGCCCCTCCAGCCAGTAGAGGTCGTCCCCCGACCAGTTCACCTGCCCCAGGCGGACGCCGCCCGACGCAACGAGGCCCGCCGTGATCGGCGACGCCCAGGATCCAAAGGGCTGCATCCTCTTCTCCGACGCCGTGCGGGGCGCCTTGTTCTCATCCGGCGCCTTGAGGGGCGCCTCGGAGGGGCTCAGGGGCTCACCTTGACCGTCGCGGTCATCGCCGGGTGGACGAGGCAGCGGAGCGAGTACGTGCCCGGTGCCGTGAACTGCAGCGTGTACGTGAGCAGGCCGGGGGGCAACGACGTCAGCAGGCCGGAGTTGTGGAAGCCCGAGCCCTGGTACGAGCCGCCGTAGACGGTCCGCGCCCGGGTCTGGACGCCCTGTGGGGGGATCTCGCCCCCCGCATTGCGGGCCGCGGCAGGGTTGACGTGGACGACGCCGTCCGGGCCCTGGGTGAGCAGGCCCACCGCCGAGTCGGGTGGTTGGACGGCGATGGCATGCATCCCGTAGACATTGAACGCCACGGTCTGGCCCACGCCGACATCGAGCTCGGGGGGGCCGAACGTGGTCGCCAGGGTCGTGGTGACCGCTCCGTCGCCGGTGGTGATCCCGGCCACGTTCGTCGCCGTCACCAGGGAGGCATCCTGGACGGCTGGCGCAAGCGCGGCGACCGCGGCACTGAGCTGGGCGGTCCCGGCGGCCGTCACCTGTGCCGGGCCGGGAATGGTGCGGGCAGGAGGCACGACGTCGATCTTACCGGTCATGTTGGGGTGGACGAGACAGCGGAAGCTGTACGTGCCGGGGTTGATGGTGGGCGACAGCGGCACCGTGAAGGTCGCCGTCGGCGCGAGCCACCCGCTGCTGTAGAAGGCCTGCGCGCCGCTGAAGGCCGGCTGGTCGACCCGCGGGCAGGCGGTGGTCGCCGGCGGCGTCCCGGTGTCGAGGAAGCACGGCTGGGCTGCCGCCGGGATGGGGTCGCTGCCCCGGCCCGGCCGGGGGAAGAAGGCCGGAAGCGCGGTCGAGGTGGGACCCTGGTCCACCAGGGATCCAAGGGAGACGGTGTGGGGCTCCCCGGACCACACCTCGGCGAACTTGACGGTGTCGCCCGGGTGCACCTGCACCTCGCTGGGGAAGAACTCGTCGGCGGCGAGCGGAATCACGGTGCTCACCGCATCAACGGAGACGGAGAAGGTCTGGGGGCCCGCCGGAGCGGGGGCCGGGTGCGACGGGGGGGCCACCGACGGCTTCGGCGACGTACATCCCACGCCCGAGCCGGCGGTCAAGAGCACCATCAGGACAAGGGTCCGCAGCCTTCGAAGCCTTCGCATCGCAGGCGATCTTGTCAGATCGATGCAGCCACCGTCAGACCCGTGAGCCGCGGACCAGGTAGATCAGGAGCATCGATGAGAGCACGGCCAGGATGAAGCCCCCCGGACGGTTGAAGATGAAGAGCCCCACGAAGAAGCCGATGAAGGACCCGGCCAGACCCAGCAGGATCGTCATGCCAATGCCGAGGGGGTCCGGCCCCGGGAGTGCCACCCGCGCCACCGCCCCGACGATCAGGCCCAGCACGAGCAGGCCGAGGATGCTGACGAACATGCCCGTCAGTGCGGGCTGGGTGCGCTGACGTTCAAGCCGAGCAGCTGCTGCAGAAGCGCGAAGAGATCGATCCCCTGCCCGGCAGGGGCCGTGGGACCCGCCTTCGCCGGCGGCGGGCCTCCTGTGGGCTTCTGACCGGACAGACTCCTGATGGCCCCGGCGACCTTGGCGAGGGTGGGGTCGCAGGCAAGCACGGGGGTCAGCGAGTTCACGGGGCTCAGGAGCTCGGAGAGCAGGTTGCCCGAGCCCGGGCTGACACCGGCGGGGGTCGCCGCGCCTGGAGCCGCCGGCTGCTGGAGCACCTTGCCCAGGTTGGTGACGGCACACGGCACCGAGCTGACGATGGGCAGCGCAGGCGCTGCCGCTGCGGGCGCGGCCGCAGGGGCGCTGACGGATCCCTGGCCGCCGTTGCTCCCGGGTGCCGACGGCGTCGCGGCGGCCGGCTCGGCCGGGTCCGCGGGGGCGGCGACGATGGGCACGGAGACCGGCACCGCGACCGGGGGGGCCGTGGCGACCGCCGAACTGGTGAACGCTCCGGCGGAGACGGCCGTCGCCACGGCGACGGATGCACCCATCTCGGCGAGACGGGAGAGCGGGGACAGGGTGGCGGTTCCGGGTGCGGAGGTCAGGACCTGAGCGAGCCGGGCGGGGGACGCCATGAGGAACCCCAGGATCGCCCGCATCGCCTGGCGCGGTCGCCGTCGGGCCCTCGCCTGGCAGAGCCGGCACGTGCGCAGGTGGCCGGCGACGTCCTCCCTCGACATCGCCGCCGGATCGGTCGCGAGGATGCTCGCCATGCGCCGGCACTCGGCCAGCTCCTCCTCGGCAAGGTCCAGGCCGGCAAGCTCGACCCGCATGCGCTTGCGGGCACGCGAGAGCGAGATCTCGACCGCCCGGGTGCTGATGCGTTGGGCAATGGCGATGTCGGCGTACGACATGCCCTCGAGCTCCCGCAGCACCAGGACCGTACGCTGGCGCTTCGGGAGGCGAGCGAGGGCCTTGTGGACAGTGGTGACGGCGATCTGGGCCGACACCGACTCCCAGACGTGGTCCGGCTGGAACTGGGTCTCGAGCTCGACCAGGTCGACCGGGTCGGTGGGCTGCGGCCGGCGGGTGGAGCGACGGGCCTCGTCGATGCAGACGTTGCGGGCGATCTGCAGCAGCCAGGCGCCGAACTGGTACTCGCCGTTGAACCGGGGCAACGCCCGCAGCGCGCGGGCGAACACCTCCTGGGTCAGGTCCTCGGCGTCGGCGGCGGGCTTCTGGGCGGAAACGAAAGAGTAAACCCTCGGGTAATAGCGCTCGATGAGCTCATCGGTAGCCTCTGAACGGCCCGACTGGGCCGCTTGGACGAGGGTTCTCTCAGTCATGTTCCGCCGTTGGAGGCACCTGTCTGGACTCCCACTGTCGTGTGGAGCGACCTTCCATCTTCTGGAAACGACCTACAGAGAAACTACCAGCCCGAGACACCACTGCTATTTAACGGGCCACAGCCGAGGAACACAAATCGTCAATCGTGTGAATCGGCCGAATTTCCGCGGACCGGGCGCAACTTTTCGCGCCGAACCAGCTCGGGGATGGCCGCTATCTTCGTCTTGTCCAGCTCGTCCCAGAGAATCCCAGGGGGGCCGTGCAGACCCCGCCGGGGTTCGACCCGGATGACTTCGTCGGGCGTCACGATGAGGTCCAGCCGGAAGTCGTGCGGCGTCTCGGGCAGGTCCTCGTCGAGGACCTGGAGGGCATGGACGGTGGTGGCGACGGTCGTCCAGTCGCCGATCACCCCCGCCTCCCCGGCGAGGGCGAACTCGAGGTCGGAGTACCCACCGCCCTTGCCGATCCGGACGCCCTTGCGGTTGACGGCAACCGAGCCACACACGATCAGGTCAACCGGGGTCATCGCATCGAAGCCGACGGGGACGCCCTCCGAGGCGGCGCCGCGGATCGAGGCCGCCTTGCGGGGGGCCACGCTGAGCCGGTCCGGGTCGAGGCTGAGGAAGGGAAGGTCGGAGGCGAGGCGTGGCACCGCAACGTAGACGACCTTGCCCTGCGACAGCGCCGCGGCGCGCACGGGGAGCTGCGGCAGGTCGGGGTTGGCCTTCAGGACCCCGGCACCCTCCCATTCGGGCGTACCGGCCAGGCGCCGGGCTGCCGCTTCCGCCCCCGTGAAATTCGGGATGCGCCCACGGGCACCCGGGAACCGGGCGACGCCGGCTTCCCGCAGGGCATCCCAGACCCGCTCGCGGATCTCCTGTTTGGTCAGTACTCGCGCTCGAGGCTCGCGACGGCCGGGCCGAGCTGGGAGACAAAGCCCTGGAGCTGCATCAGCTTCATGAGGTTGCCGGTGATCTTGATCTTGCCCTGCATGAAGGCGGCCTGGGGATTGAGCTCCAGCTTGTCGAGGGCCACGGCGATGTCGTAGGTCTGGGTGATGGTGGCGTCGGCGTTCTCGGCCTCGCCCAGCGAGACCTCGGGGACGCCGTCCACCGAGCGGGCGAAGTACTTGACCTCTCCCCGGTCCGGGACGTCGGTGACCACCTGCTGGATCGCGAAGTTCTGGCCCTTGATGGCCCGGGTCAGTGGCTCGGACTGCCGGAAGAGGTTCGTGACCTCCTTCGCCCAGTCTTCTGACAGGTACTTCACAGCCATGGGAATTCTCTCCTTCTTCGGCTCCTCGTCCCGGCCCGTAGTCCGGCGACAGCGTAAATTTGGATGGTAGACCACCGGGAGGCTCTCCCTGGATCTCCCCCGCTACACAGTGTAAATTGGATGGTGAGGTACATACAAACGGGGGCCCGACGGGTTCTTGGAGTATGGCGTTGCGGATTCCGGCACCATAGTCGCAAAGAAGCCCAGCCGGCCCGAACGTAAGGCCCGATCGAAAGGAAGGTGGACGGCAATGCCCGAAGCAGTGATCGTCGAGGCAGTCAGGACACCGATGGGCAAGCGGGGAGGCAAGCTCTCCGGCTGGCATCCCACCGATCTCCTCGCCGCCACCCTCTCCGAGCTCGTGAGCCGGGCCGGCATCGACCCCGCCGCGGTCGACGACGTGATCGCCGGGTGCGTGTCGCAGGTGGGCGAGCAGTCCACCAACATCGCCCGGAACGCCTGGCTGGCCGCGGGCCTCCCCGAGACAGTCCCCGGCACCACGGTCGACCGCCAGTGCGGCTCCTCGCAGCAGGCCGCCCACTTCGCAGCGCAGGGTGTGATGGCGGGCGCCTACGACGCCGTGGTCGCTTGTGGGATCGAGCACATGACGCGGGTGCCCATGGGCTCCAACATGACGGGTGGTTTCCCCTTCACGCCGCAGATGATGGCGCGCTACGACGGCAACCTCGTGCCGCAGGGCATCTCCGCCGAGCTCCTCGCCGCCGACTGGGACCTGAGCCGCGAGGAGCTGGACGACTTCGGCTACCGCTCCCACACCCTCGCCGGGCAGGCGACGGCCGACGGGCGGTTCCGCAGGGAGATCTTCCCCGTCAAGATCGAAGGATCCGAGGGAAGTGAGTTGTTCGAAACCGACCAGGGCATCCGCTACCCGTCCGACCGGGCCAAGATGGCCAGCCTGCTCCCGCCGTTCTTCAACGAGGAGGTCGGCAAGCAGTTCCCCGAGATCCGCTGGGTGGTGACCGCGGGCAACTCCTCGCAGATCACCGACGGCGCCGCGGCCCTGCTGATCATGAGCCGCGAGAAGGCCGAGGCGCTGGGCCTGCGGCCCCGGGCGCGCTTCCACTCCTTTGCTCTCGCCGGCGGCGACCCCGTCCGGATGCTGGCGGGGCCGATCCCCGCCACCCGGAAGGCACTCGAGCGCGGGGGGCTCGACCTCCAGGCCGACATCGACGTCGTGGAGATCAACGAGGCCTTCGCCTCGGTCGTGCTCGGGTGGAAGAAGGTCCTCGGGGTCGACGACGCCTGGTTCGAGGATCGGGTGAACCCCAACGGCGGTGCCATCGCCCTCGGCCACCCGCTCGGTGCCTCCGGTGCCCGGCTGATGACCACCCTCCTGCACGAACTGGAGCGCCGCGGCGGCCGTTACGGACTCCAGACAATGTGCGAAGGTGGGGGCATGGCCAACGCGACCATCATCGAACGCCTGGACTGATCCCTTTGGAGTCGAGGGAAGCGGCGGGCGGCCAGACGCCCGAGGATCGCATCCCGGGATCGATCCAGATGCTGGGCCGGATCATCCGGGTCTTCCTTGTCGCGTTCGGGGTGATGCTCGCCTTGACGATCGTGTGGTTCCTCTCCGGCGTGCTGAACTAACCGATCCTCCGGGTGCTCGTCGGGGCGGTGCTGTTCCTCGTGGTCGCATCGCTCGGCATCGGGTACTTCCGCCAGGTGGGCAACCCTCCCCCGCCGGACCCCGAGCCGATGGCCGTCCACCCGGGGCTGCGTCTCGCCTATGTGTGCGACATGTGTGGGCTCGAACTGGCGGTGCTGAAGGTGGCCAAGGAACGGGCGCCGAAGCATTGCGGAGAGACGATGACCCTCGTGCGGCGGCCGGCGGGGCCGGACGACTAAGTCGGCCCCCTGGGTCGGTCCCCCCGGGTCAGTGCCACTGTGTCGCCACGCCGAAGGCGATGGCGATGAGGACCAGCCCGATCCAGATCATGTAGTCCTTGTCGAAGAAGCCCACCGACCCCGACAGGACGTAGCGGGCGAGGATCACCGCGACCCCCACCGCGAGGAGCGTGAAGAAAACGACCGGCACCCACGCCGGCGAGGGCGGATGCTTCGGCTTGGGCGGCGGTTGGTACCGGCGGCGCTTCGATTTCGAGACCGGCATGCAAGCATTGTACCGGCCGGGCATCGACCGTGACCGGCCGGCACTGAGCTACGCTTTCCCAATGAGCCGGTCGGTGAGCGCACAGCGGAGCGGCCGGGTGCTGCGCTGGACCGGGCGGGCACTGATGGCCACCGGGACGCTGATCCTGCTGTTCCTCGCCTATCAGCTCTGGGGCACGGGCTTCATCACCAGCCACCACCAGAGCGCCCTGAAGCAGAGGTTCTTCGCCGGCGTGCGGCAGGCCCAGGCGACGCCCCGGCCGGTGCTCGGGACCACGCTCACCACGACACCGGCCCAGGCCGCCAGGCCCAACCTGGGCAGCGGCATCGCCCTCATGGAGATCCCGAGGATCAATCTGAGCATGGTCGTCGTCGAGGGCGTGAGCGTCGATGACCTCAAGCTCGGGCCGGGCCACTACCCCGGCACCCCGTTGCCCGGCGAGCCGGGCAACGTGGTCATCTCGGGTCACCGGACCACCTACCTGCATCCCTTCTACAACCTGAACGAGCTCGCCGTCGGCGACCCCGTCACGCTCACCAGGCCCGATGGGACCAAGGACATCTACCTGGTGTCGGAGACGAAGGTGGTCGCGCCGACCGCCGTGGAGGTGATCTCGGACACCCCCGACGACCGCCTCACCCTCACGACCTGCAATCCCCGCTACTCGGCGGCGCAGCGCCTCGTCGTGGTCGCCAAGCTCTACAACCCCCAGGCGAAACCGGCACCGGCATGAGCGGCGCCCGGGTGCTGCTGATCGACAACTTCGACTCCTTCGTCTACAACCTCGCCCAGTACCTCGGCGCCTCGGGAGCGGAACCGGTCGTGCTGCGCAACGACGTCTCCCTGGAGGAGCTCGAATCGGTCGGCCCCGATGCGGTCGTCGTCTCCCCCGGCCCGGGCCACCCGGAGGACGCCGGATGCTCGGTCACGGCCATCCGCCGGTTTGCGGGCCGGGTCCCCGTCCTCGGCGTGTGCCTCGGCCACCAGGCGATCGGCATCGCCTTCGGCGGCTCGGTGGTGCGTGCGGGCCGGCTGATGCACGGCAAGACCTCCGAGGTGTTCCACGAGGGGACCGGCGTGTTCGCCGGCCTGTCCAGCCCCCTGGAGGCGACCCGCTACCACTCCCTCGTCATCGCGCCGGAGGACCTGCCGGCGTGCCTGGAGGTCACCGCCCACACCTCGGACGGCGTGATCATGGGGGTCCGGCACCGGGAGACGGCCGTGGAGGGGGTCCAGTTCCACCCCGAGTCCTGCCTCACGCCCGCCGGCATGGGGATGATCCTCAACTTCCTGGCCGAAACGGAGGCCACCGCCCGA